>CAZGDT010000001.1:0-4093 GCA_964524245.1 uncultured Eubacterium sp.
AAGCGAGGTGGAACGGATGGATGCTGATAAAAATATTGGAGGGATTGTTCAAACAGATGCCCTTCAAATCCCCATTTGGTATGAAGGACAAACTGTTTTTTCACTTGGTGGAGGATGGATTTCATGGCGAAATCATCTCTACAAAGGCGGCTCGGAAAAATTGGTAGAAAACGCACAGGTAATAGTTGAAAACCCAGAAAAATCAATAAAACGGATTGATCTTGCAAAAGAACAATTTTGGAGAAAATTCAAAATTGTTTTGGTGACAATATTAGTTTACACGCCTGTATTACTTTTGGCATGGGAGGGCATCAAGAAAATATTTGAATAAGCACGGCGATCAAAGATGTTAACCATTGCGACAACAATGATAATACAGACGATCCTGTTTCCTGTATAAGAAATAAAAGTGCATTAGATGCAAGTGTAACAAGAATTGGGATTCCTAAAATACAGAGATATGTGATGAATGATACGAAAAAGCAAACAGGAAGTCAATGTAATTGAATCTAATAAAATGAAGAAAGCGAGGTGAGAAGGATGGAAAACAATAAAAGAGAGATTTTTTTAAGAGTAAAAGTTAATGAGGAAAGTTTGATAGGAAAAATTACAACCGCTCTGAAACTTGAAGAAGAATTGAGAGAAATAATGGTAGAAATAAGAAGAATGGTTGTCCTGGAAGAGGAGACACGATGAAGCGTCTCCCCCGTGAAATTATTTGCTGTCTACAATTTTGATAACATCATCCATTAAATGTTTTATATCTGCGCCAAGATCATAAAGCACATTAATGGTTTTCGAATCTACATTGGCATTATTAAGAGTGTCTTTGTAATCAAGTTCAAATTTTTCGACAGCGATAGTTAATTTTGCTGCTAATTCATTCGTGACAATCCCTCCTTTCTTTACATACTCAGACGCGGCAACGTCCTGTAAGAAAAGAATAGGAGCAGAAAGAAGAAAAGTCAATGGATTTTACAGATACGGCAGTAGAGAAAGTGAGGTGAGATAAATGAGTAATGAATTAAAAGGAATAAAGCTTACAAAAGACCCATTAGAGAATATCAAAAAGTTGGCACCTCTTCTGGATGAAACAAGTCAGAATCAGGTATTCGGGCTGATATTTGGAATGGTGAAAGCGATGGATATGAAAGAATGCAGGGTGGAGAAAGTGAGGTGAAAAAATGGCATATATGATCAGCGAACAGCAGAATTATGAAATTTGCGAAAAAATAATAGGACTGTTTCATGAAAATGAAATATCAGTGGAACAGTCCTATGCGATTTTGGACTTTGTTAAGCGTAAAATCGCACAGGACACTGTGGTTGGAAAATTAATCAAAATTGATTACGAAGATGTTTGATTGCGTCTAAAACAACTTTAATCGAATCTTCATCAGAGCAACAGACGAAAGCAGCCAATTCACACTGCACTGAATTTCCATTGTTTAAGGCAATATCATGCGAAACGTGAAAAACGCAGTCTGGTCGGCATTCATTGTTGATGAATGGACAAAACGTAAGTTTGTTCATAATAATACCTCCTTTATGAATACTCGGCATGGCAGTGCCTGTACATAAAGGATAGGAGTGAAAAAATGGAAAGTCAATAGATTTTGTAGAACCAAAGAAAGCGAGGTGAGATAAATGGCACTTGTGGGAAAACTTGTAGAGGAAATCATGTTGCAGATGCAGGAAAGAGGGTTTACACAAGGAGAAGCAGAATTGACGCCTAAGTTTCTTAAAGAAGCAATAGAAAGAAACAGCAAACAGTTCGAATACCATAAACCGTTTGCTGTTTATGGTAGAACTAATCCTGACAATAATGATCAATGATAGGTTCGAATTAGAGTTTTACATTCTCATAGTCTTGAAAAAACTCCTCTAAAGATAAAGCGGAATCAGATGGAGCAGTGTTTCTATAAAGCATGTAGGCGATAGAAACATCGTGCAAGATCTGTTCTTTAGTCAAATCTTTACTCATAAACATATCTCCTTTCTTTACATACTCGGACGCGGCAACATCCTGTATTTAAAGAATAGGAGTGAGAAAAAGAAAAGTCAAGAATCACTATACACACATACCATAAACAAGAGGTGATGTTTATGAAAAAAATAGAATTTATCACCCGGATCCGGGTAAATGACACAAGAGAAGAATTACCGCCGGATAAGGCGGCAGAGGTAGTAAAGAAACGGATCCATGAAGCATTAGTGGGGATGAATTACGAGAAGAAGGGAGAATGAAAGAGTGAAAAAAAACAGTCTTGAAATAAATATTGGAACAAAACAACTAGATGAAGCTTTAGAAAAAGCGAACAAACTAAAAGAAGTTCTGACAGAAGTTCATGAATTAATTCGTTCGCTTTCCAATATCAGTCAAAAAGATTAGTGAGTTGTTTTTCGATGTCCTTGATTTGCTTTTCAAAATTCTTGCCATCGATGTAGACACTTGAATGGCAATGAGAACAGATCACTTCATGGTTAATGCTTTTACCTTTAAAAGAAATACTATGACCGCATTTGGGACATTCGAAATCAAATGTTTCATTATCGAGATCAAACTTGAATTTTCCCATAAATTATAACTCCTTTCTTAAATACTCGGCATGGCAGTGCCTGTACATAAAGGATAGGAGCGAAAGAATGGAAAGCCAATGAAGTAATTCGAAAAATAGGAAGCAGTCCAGTAATCATTTGAAAGGAATATCAATGAAGCACAACAAAGAAAACCATAGCAAAGAAGAAAAAATACTAAAAGTATGTTATAAGGCATTTTTTATTTGTTCCATATTGTGGCTGATCACTGCAATAATAGATATCGTATTACTTTTCACCGCTTAAAGACTCTTTTGGAGAATTTCTTGCAGTGTAAAAGAAATTGTACGAAGTTCTTTGCCATCAGTAGCTATTTTTCCAGTAAGCATTGCAGAACCGGATTTAATGTCAGTGACAAACTGTTCAGAATATTTCTTTTTACCAGAGACATATTCTAACGAAAAATGAATAGGTTCGTTGATTTTACTATAGTCCAATTTGCAGATACGTGATTGACCGGGCGCCAAAGTAGATTTTGATAAATCCTGAAGATAATCTCTGTGCTCACTGTTCAGGCCATAACATTCGTGCAGATCTGGCGTGTATTCAAACTTCGTAATAGTCGCAGGTGAAGAACCAAAGTTTTTCACTACTAAATAAAACAATGGAGAACCAGGATTTATAGTTTCGCCATAAATACATATGTATGGACGTGTTGCATTTTCTATCATTTGATGATTTTGCCGCAATGTTACCACCACGGTAACGACAGAGATTGCGGCTAAAACAAATGAAAGGACAGAAAGAACAATATTGACGATAGTCGAAATATCCATAAAACAAACCCCTCCTTTCTCAATACTCGGACGTGGCAGCGTCCTGTATTTAAAGAATAGGAGAGAAAGAATGGAAAGTCAATAAAGAAAGCGAGGTGAGAAAGATGTATGGAAAAGACTGGAAGATTAAAGAAACAAAGCGAGAGAGCTTGGAAGAAAAGATAGAAAAACAAAACGAAAAAATAACCCATATACTATGGATTATTTTTGTAAGCATGATAACTGCAATCATAACGACTTTAGCCATAACGTCAACACCGTTGTAAAGAAAGACACGATGACAGGAGTAAAAATACTTTTGAATAAAAAAGATTTGATTGCCACTACGTCAAATTCATAAGGGTGCGTGCCGAGTTCAGTCAATATAACGCCGAAGTGTATATCGTGTGGTTGATAAGATGCGATATCCAAATACCGTTGTTCTTCTAAAAAACGAACAGTAGCAAAAACAGATTCTATTTCCCGGTCGTAGTGCTCTTCAATCCAATCGTATGTATATACACGGCCTTCATAGTCAGGGGTATTTTTCCTAAGAAAACGTAAAAAACGTTTACTATTTCGGTTTAACATTTCAAATTCTCCTTTTTAGAAAAATTATAACACTGGAAGAAGAACAGAACAAGAAAAAACAACAGATATGGATTGCCGGAAATGGAGTAAAAGGAGAAGAAAATGAGAAAAACGCTAAAAGAAGCCCGCCAAAGGGCGGGCATGACACA
>CAZGDT010000001.1:4193-35054 GCA_964524245.1 uncultured Eubacterium sp.
AGAAGAAAATGAGAAAAACGCTAAAAGAAGCCCGCCAAAGGGCGGGCATGACACAGCAGCAGATGGCAGATACGCTGGGGATTAGCCTCAGATATTATCAAAATATAGAAACAGGAGATCGAACCGGTGATTTTGCCATCTGGGATACGTTGGAAGATATCACAGGTATTCATCAACGGAAACTCCGTGAGCTTTCATAAAGCTGTCACGCCCCAAGAGATAGTCCAGGGAAACATCTAACGTATCAGCTATTCGAATAAGCAATTCATAATTAGGAGTACGTGTGCCAGTTTCGTAACATTGATAGGAACGTATGGCAATACCTAGCATATCAGATAGCCGTTGTTGAGTGAAGCCGCGCTTCATACGCATTTCGCGAAGTCGTACATTAAACATAAGAAACCTCCAAATAAAGTGCAAATTGCACGTAAATAATTATTGACTACGTGCAAAGTGTACCGTATAATATGAAAAAAGATAAGGTACAGAACGCACGTAAAAATAAAGGAGGTAAAACTATGTTATCAACAGATGTAATGAAAATGGAACAGAGAAAAACATAAGACTTTATCACGGGAGGTGAAAAAGTGAGCGAAGATAAGATACAGACAGGACTAAGAATACCGGAAGGACAATACAACAGAATAAAAAAACAAGCCGATCGAATGGGAGTATCAATCAATCAGCTTGTTCTGGTTCTTATAGATATTGGGCTTAATCTTCTGGATAAGGAACAGCAGGAATAGCACCGTTCTTTGATTCATAATCAGCAAGATAATTCTTAATAATGCATTCAACTAAATTATTAAGAGAACGATTTTCCTTTTCGGAAATAGTTTTTAATTTTCCGTAGGTTACTTCGTCAATGCGAAGCCCTGTTTGGATTTTTGACACAGCCATAATAAACCTCCTAACTTTTGTTAGCACATTATAGCAAAAACAAATTGACTGTTCTACTAACATATGTTAGCATAATGCTAACAACAAACAAGGAGGTAAAACTATGTTATCAACAGATGTAATGAAAATGGAACAAGAAAACATGGAACTTAAGAATGAGGTAGCAGCCTTAAAGAAAGCACTCGGAATGGAAGATAATGAAGAACGAGTATGTGACAATTGCGAATTCTTTAGACGACACTACATTAGACATAGCGGAAGATACGTCCAGATATACGAAGGGCATTGCATAAAAGGACGTTTAAAAGACAGAAAGATAACAGACACTTGTAAATTATTTGAATTCAGAGGAGAAAACAGATGAAAAGAAACATTATAGAATCAATGCTCTACGGAGCATTGATGACATACCTTCCGATATTTACGGAACCGTTCACAGTTTTGGAAAGAGTGACAGGAGCACTCATGATGGCCGTGATCGTATTCCTGGGAATGCTGAAACTGGAAGAAATCCAGGAAAAGAAATAGGACTGGTACCGCAAATACCAGTCCAAAGAGTTTGGTGCTACCAAAATAATACAAGAAAAGAGTAGCACCGAACAGGCGAAAAGTCAATAGAAATGGAGCGAAAAGCTCCTTTTCTTATACCGGAGAAACCGGTCTTAAAGGCTCGATAAGGAGTATTAGAGTTACAGCGAGGTAGGCTATGAAAAACGGATATATAAGGGAGATATGGGAGTTTGGTGATACGAAGGAAGTAGAGGAAAAACATACCGGAAGGTATGGAGCACCGGGACAGAAAAGGGAGAAGAAAAAGAAAGCATCTCCTGAAGACATAAAGAGACAGAATCAGTGGAAGAGAGTACGTGATATCCGGAGACTGATCAAATGGAATTTCAAGAAGAATGATTACTGGGTGACGCTCACCTACAAGAAAGGTTCACGCCCGTCATATCAGGAGATCATGGACGATATGAAAAAGTTCATCCCAAAGCTCCAGCGCCGCTACAAAAAGCAGGGAGTGATCCTGAAATACATATACCGGATCGCAATCGGAAAGAGAGGCGGAGCACACGTACATATTTTGGTCAATCGTTTTTCGAACGAAAGGACCGCAAGTGACCTTATCATTTCAGAGTGTTGGGAGCGTGGCCATGCAAATTTCACAACAACATACGACTTTGGCGGCTTTAAAGATCTGGCAGATTATATAGCAAAACCACTGGAAGAGTGGGAACCGGAGCAAATGACGAGATACCATCCTTCCAGAAACCTTATCCGAAAAGAACCGGAACAAAAGGTGATCAACAGAAGGTCACTGGTGGACAAGCAGGGAGTTATAAGAGAACCTAAAGCACCAAAAGGTTATTACATAGACAAAGACAGCATCGAGAAGGGAATAAATCCAGTCACCGGATTTCCTTATCGGCGTTACACATTAGTCAAAATAAATGGGAGGGAATGATGCAGGTAGATATTTATTTAGAGACAGATTCAATAGCACCGGCAGCACACAAGAGAAAATACGGATATGTTCTTGCGGTGGACATCCATGGAGAAGAAAGAACAAAAGAGGGCTTCGGAAATTGTGATGGGACGTATCACCAAACGATCCTAAAAGCTCTGCAGGAAGCACTGGCGAGAATGACGAAACCATGCGAGATCACAGTTCATTCGAGGAATGCGTATGTGATAGCAAACCTCTCAAAATTAGAGAAAATGCTCACTACGGATTTCAAAGACGCTAAAGGAAAAGACATCCGGAATGTGGATATGTGGAAAGAAGTGTGCAAAGGCGCAGAAAAACATGAGATCTCTGTAAAACTCGGACAGCATGAATACACATCATGGCTTTTGGATGAAATGAGGAAGAGATGACAGAATTAGAGAATGCATGGGAGAAAGCCAAATCCATACCTGCAAGCATGGAAGTTTACGGCATGGAATACATAGGCAAAATAACCCGTGAGAACAGAGAATATCTATTCTGGCGGGATTCGAAGGGAGGGTATTGGTATGATTCAAAACCGAGAGGAAAAGACAAACCAGACTGGCAGAATAGAATGGAATACGAAGCCAAACGAAGAGCTTGTCAAAAAAATCATTAACAAGCAGAAGACATTAGAAAAATACAGAGAGATCACGCTTTGTGAAGAATGCATCCACAGGGTCAGAGAAGAAGATCCAGCAATAGGAAAGTTTTACTGGTGCCGGAATGATGAAGGACTTGATGGAAGCATCGGGGAATACGATGGATGCAGCAGAGGTTTAAAACTTTAAGGGAGAGGACAATATGGATGAGGTAAAAAAATGGTATAAGGATATACCATACGAAAATGTAAAACGGATGATAGGCGACAATATCCGGACCATGTCACGGAGCTTCATTGCGGTAGGATATTACCTAAAATACGTCCGGGACAACAGATTATACGAACAGGACTGCTATCAGAACATTTGGGATTTCGCAGAGGACCAATATGGGATAAAAAAATCCACAACATCACGCTGGATGGCAATGAACGATAGGTTCAGCGTGAACGGCAATTCGCCACTGATCGCAGAGGAATACAAAGGATTTGGAAAGAGCCAGTTGCAGGAGATGCTTTACATCCAGGAAGAAGATTATAAACTGATCACTCCGGAACTGACCAAAGAAGAAGTCAGAGATCTGGCGAAATTTCAAAAAGAAAACGAGAACAGCCCGAATGGATTATTAAATTGGCAGCAGACGGAAGATGAAGCATTGGAGAATGCAATTCTTGAATTCTTCCGGGAAAGAAAACAGGATCTAAACGAGCTTTACACAAGCGAAGCCTTTAAGAGCGGAGACATACCGGGAATGAAGGAAGTGATCTGCAGGAGAAAAAAGAAAACCTTCAAGACAAAAGATAACAGCGTGTTCATGGTCTTATACGAAGATCAGATATACGTAAAAAATTGTAATAACGAACAATACGATATCACATGGGAACAATTCTTTGAGGTTGTACACAGATTATTTGATGCTTCGGCAGCAGGTGTGGAAACATGGGAAAATCATTTCGAGCCAAAAGAAGAACAGATACTGGGGCAGGACAACATCATGAACCATCTGGAATACATGCCAGAGGGACAGTTACATAAAAAGAGATTCCCGACCTGTATCTTCATGAAAGACACCGAATGTATCTCCGAAGAATGCGAAGGATGCAGTAAAAAGGAAGAATACAAACGTCTGGAAAAAGAAAGAACAGAATTGACGCTGGAAGAAGCTGTGGAGGCATTCGCCGAGAACGAACCAAAAAGACTAGAGACAGTACTCCAGATCTGCAGGGATACGAAAAAACCGGACAGAGCAAGAGCAGTGCAAAAATGCATCGCACCATACGGATTCAGCGGAGCGAGTTATGGCGAATATGATGCAACGTATTACACATTCACAAAAGGCATCGGGATAAAATATGGCGAGAAAAAACTGTTCACAAGTTATCAAAAATTCGTTACAGCGATCATGAAAAAATACGGCTCCGAACTTGAAAACACAGTTATTCCGGCGATTGCGCCAGCGCAAGAAGAGCGCTGCCAAAAGGAAGCGTCCCACGAGGAAAACGCTGCCGAAAATGCAGCAGATCATGAAGAACGCTGCGAAAATGCAGCAGATCATGAAGAACGCTGCGAAAGTGAAGTAGTTTATGAAGAAAACGCTGCTGAAATCGCAGCAGAGTGGCCAAGAGACCTATACGATATCCCGATCCCGTCCATGGTGATGATAGATGACATCTTGGAAGATGCAGAAAGAGACTTAAAAGATTATTTATCCTGCGAAGGTCTTCCGAAAAGAACAGTCTTGAAAGCACAGCTCATCACAGGCGGACTGAGACTGATCAGGAATCTGGTGATAGATGTCATGGAGGGGCAAGATGAATAGAGCAGAGATGAGACGGCAGAAGAAGCAGCAGTCAAAAATGGAAGAAGCTTTAAAGAAAGCAGGTGTTCCGGAATTCCAGATGCCAGCAGCACCAATGAGAGTAAACGGACTGTCAGATAGAGAATTGGCAGACATGACAGGATTAAAGGTAGTGGCGCTTGAAAATTGGCGGAAAGAACAGACAGAGTTGATCCAAAAGGCAGCAGTCATAGAAGCACAGGAAAAACTAGACCGCGCGGAGGAGTACATCACATTCTGTAACATCCTAACATCACTAAAAGCCTTAGACGGGTTCCGATATGCAAAAGCGGCCATAAATCATCTTTTGGAGCATTACAACAAAAGCATCACAGATACAGAAAAAGGGAATGCAAAGCAGACATACGAGGAACTGCACAAAAAATACGGCATAGAATTTGAGTTTGATGAACCGAACCTGAACGAGGAGCTTGGATTCGGGGATGTAGATTGGATGAACGAATATATAGGGCGAAACATCCCGTATTCTGTATACAATAAGATCTACAATGATGCGAAGAACATCCAATCCGTATATACACAATTAGCGGTCATTTGGGAACTGTGCGAAGAATTTGGTTTTTCCAGACACAAAAAAGGAGACGGGAGTATGCTGGAGAAATTCATGATCGGGACCAAGAAGAAATACGACTACATAGATGCCCTGGAGCATGGGGCAAGTGACATTGCAAAGATGCTGAAAAAACGGTATGACATTGAGATTGGATGGGAAGATGGAACACAGGACACGATAGAAAGGTTTGATCTGTAAATGAATAAAAGACAACTTAAAAAGGAATTCAAGAAGACGGTAGGCTTCAATCCGGAAAAAGGAACAAGTCAGATTGTGCAGAGGTTTGTCATATGGGCATTAAACCCGAAGAGGAGAGATGCGACAAAATACGCAATGGCCAGATATGAGGCAGAACGGCAGCAGGTGAAGAACATAGAAAATTTCAATGAGATCATGACAAAAAGAAGAAAGGTGGAATGACTTATTAACAAGGTGATTTTAATGGGACGCCTCACACGCAATCCGGAAGTGAGATATACACAAGGTGAGAATAGCATAGCAATCGCCAGATACACTTTAGCGGTAGACAGGAAGATAAAAAGAGAGAATGAAGCTACAGCAGACTTTATAAGCTGTGCTTCTTTTGGAAAGACAGCAGAATTTGCCGAAAAATATTTCAAACAAGGCTTGAAGATAGTGATCACCGGTCGGATCCAGACAGGGAGCTATACGAACAGAGACGGACAGAAGGTATATACCACGGACGTTGTGGTGGAAGAACAGGAATTCGCTGAAAGCAAGAACGCCAGCAGTCAGCAAAACGCTAAGCAGGAACAGAAGACACCGCCGCCAATGACGGATGAAGACGGTTTTATGAAGATTCCAGATGGCATTGAAGAAGAATTGCCGTTCAGTTAAAGGAGAACGCCATGGAAGGATTAATGTTTCCCAAAACCCCAACAAAGAAAAAAAGAAAGATGCATCCAAAGAGCATCATGCACAACAAAGAAGACAGAACCTGTTATTTATGTATGTTGTATAACGGAGATTATCGCATACATGCCTGGCTCCATGAGCATCACTGTTTCATGGGACCAAACAGACAGCTTTCGGAAGAATATGGTTTAAAGGTTTATCTCTGCGTCCAGCATCACGAACTGGACGACAGAGCACCACACAGATGCGAACAGACTAAAAGATTATTAGAACGACAAGCGCAACTGGCATTTGAAGCACATTATCCGGATAAGGATTTCAGAAAGATATTCGGGAGGAATTGCTTATGGGAATCTTGAACCTATATGAAATTGAGACCATAACCGGAGAAACGATCGTAGACGGAGCCACGCTAAAAGAAGTGGCAGAAACCTTACAACTTTCAATCGGTACGATAAGAAATGCAATTTATCAAGGATATGCCGTACAGGGCAAATACAATGTTAAAAAAGTAGATGAGAAAATTGCAAGAGCAAGAGATCAAGCCCTACTGATCGATTACGATTTGACAAGGAGCAAGCTCCTTAAATACATTAAGGTGGCTTCGGCCAGGAAGGAGAAAAAATGAGATTAACAGCAAGAAGTGAAGAAGGACACGCATATTTCCCACAATGCTTTAAAGAACCTTGTTTGGGATGCGGGTGCCAGCAAGAAAACTGTGACTTTATAAGACAGGTATGCGAGAAACTGGCGCAATACGAAGAAATGGAGAAAGAAAAATGATAGAGATCGTAAGCATTGAAGACACGCCAGTAACAGATGAAGAAGCACGAGAAGCTGTAGAAACAATAAAAGAATACTGCAGCCAGTCAACATGTGATAAATGCACATTAAAGAACCTTTGTGAAAAGAGATGGAGAGCACACAGACCTCTTTTCTGGGAGTGTATTTCTGAATGAACGGACAGATCACCCTGGAAGAATTCAAGAAACAATTAGAGCGTCCGACATATGGTTGTGATTGCGTATGCAGGAGTTGCTTGTATTGGTGGAGCAGCAGGTGTCCTTATGGAAAATGCTACGATGATCATAGAGCAATAACGAACCCATACGACAAAGCACATCCTGCAGAACTTCCGAGAACTGGATGGTCAGATTGGAATAAGCCGGGTGAGCAGCAGCACTGGTGCAGAAACGGGATATTTTATCGGACAAATCACTGCGAACACTTTGTCAAATATAAAGGACAACAAGTGAAAAGCTGCATAAAAGCAAACGTGAGTATATTTCAAGACGGCTACATAGCTTGCAGCATGTTGGAAAATTATGGTTGTGAAAGATGCTATGAGGAACTGGAAGAAAAAATGAAGGAGATATTTATTTAAGGCAAAGAGGACACAGGTAATCGCGAAAAACAACAGAGGAGATACGAATTTATACAACGCGCTGGAATTTGGCAAGACCATATTCCCAAGTGAAGAATCAGCCTTGTTTGTGTGGAACGTATGGCAAAATTTAGAAGGGTGGGATGATAAATGAACCATGAAGGCTATAGAGATCCAACGGCAGATAGAGCAATGTCGGTGATCGAAAGAGAGAAAGCGATAGAAGCAGCCAGAAGAGAAGAAATGATAGCAGAAAAGAACCATATGCTGATGAAATCAATCCGGTGTATCGTTGAATTGGCAGGATTTGAGATTGTGGGGCGGATTACACTGAAACATAAAAGATCCGGAAAAGTATTCAAGTGAGGTAGCTGTATGAACAAAGAAATTTTAAAGGATTACATAGACGCCTGTGAACAGATCTCGGAGACAAAAAAAGAGATCAGTGCATTAAAGAAAAAGCAAAGCACGATCATACAGACGAACGTATCCGGAAGTAATCCAGAATTTCCTTACGAGAAGAAGCACTTTAAGATTCAGGGAACGCCTATCACGATAAGAGAAGACAGCAGGCTCCGGCAGCAGGAAAAGATCTTGGAAGAACGCATGGCAGCAGCAGAAGCTTTAAAATTGCAGGTAGAGGAATGGATGAACACGATACCAAATCGGATGCAGCGTATCATCAGATACAGGATGTTCGAAGAAAAAACATGGGAACAGGTAGCAGCAAAGATCGGTCGGAAAGCTACTGGCGATGGTGTTCGGATGGAATTTGAAAGATTTATGAAAAATATTTAAAGTTTGTTCGTTTTGTTCACATTGTTCGTTTTCAAAATGTTATAGTGTATTCTGCAAAAGGTATATGAATCCAATTATTTCCCTTAATATGACGACAGCAGAGAGTCTTGCGATATGCAGGGCTCTTTGTTGTTTAAAAATCGCTTCTTTGATTATGTATATGATATTGACAATACGCATAATGCGTATTATAATTAAAACATAAAAAGAAAGGAGCGAGTTAAGATGAAGTTCCGAGAACTTGAAAAAATTATACTTTCGGACGGTTGGTATCAAGTTGGACAAAAAGGTTCACATCATCAATACAAACATCCAACAAAGCCTGGCAAAGTTACTATACCTGAGCATGGTGGCGATATAAACATTGATACTGTAAAATCTATTAAGCGACAAGCTGGAATATAAATTCCAGCTGCGCTTATAATAATCTTAACAATGCTCGGTTTAAGGAGGACGATACAATGAAAATGAATTATCCAGCGGTTTTTTATCCGTTTTCGGATGGCAGCGGAGGATACGTAGTTGAATTTCCTGATCTGCCAGGATGTGTCACAGAAGGAAAGGATTTGGAAGAAGCTTTTGAAATGGCGGAAGATGCTGCTAGCGGTTGGGTTCTTGACGAATTAGAAGAAGGAAACGCGGTACCACAGGCATCCGATTATACAGAAATACAGCCGAGAGAGGGTGGGCAAGTAAACATTGTATTTTTGGATATGGACAAATATGCGGAAAGATACGGAGAAAAGGCTGTAAGAAAAAACGTAACCATTCCGGCGTGGTTAAATACATTTGCAGAAAAAAGAAAATTAAACTTTTCTCAAATACTACAAGAAGCAATCCTGACAAAAATGAAAAGTGTATAAACGGTTAAAGGCAGTCTTTTATAGGCTGTCTTTTTTATGACGTTTTATTCGGGCAGCGCGTACAGCACCAGCGTCTCTTATTCATTTCTTGACGTTTTACCTCCTTTCGATGACGGTCGCAATCGGTGGTCGTTTATGGTGCTGACGGGACTGCCTTATACGGATCTTTAGCTCAGTGGGTAGAGCAACCAGCTCATAACTGGTGAGTCATCAGTTCGATTCTGATAAGATCCATTTGCCAATAATAATGGCGATGCTAATCACTACGACATTAAGATGACAACAAAAGGACTGATGCAACTATGCTACGCTCATGCAAATTCTGTGGTTTTACGTTGGAGGATTAAATGCAAGAAATTTGGAAAGATATTAATGGTTATGAAGGTTATTACCAAGTAAGCAATTTTGGAAGAGTAAGGAGCTTGGATAGAAATGTTGTTTACTCAGATGGAAGAGCATATCATTACAGAGGTAAAATCTTAAAATATGGCGAATGTAAAGGATATCACTTTGTTGGTTTGCACAAAGATGGAAAAATGAAAAATTACAGAGTATGCAGACTTGTTGCAAAACATTTTATAGATAATCGAGATAACCTTCCACAAGTTAATCATAAAGATGAAAATACAAAAAATGATTATGCAAGCAATCTTGAATGGTGCGATGCGAAGTATAACAATTTGTACGGAACACACATAAAGAGAGTGCGGGAAACAGCAGAGAAAAATAGAAGAGCTTTTATTTGTGTTGAAACCGGAAAGGTGTATAGAAATGCAAAGAAATGTGCAGAAGAACTGGGGATTTTATCGACGGGCATAAATAACGTTTTAAAACATCGAGTACATAAACACGGAGGATATCATTTCCAATATCTTGACGAGGAGGTGATGCAGACATGTTGAAATCATGTCATTATTAACTGCGGCAAAATTCATGACACGAAATACGACTGCGGCAGAAGACCGGTATACAAAAAAACGACAAGCGGAAAAGGGTATCAATTCAGAAAGACAGAAGCGTGGACGAAGAAGAGCCAGGAAATCAGAGAAAGAGACACATACCTCTGTCAGATATGCATAAGGAATCTGCATAACACATTGAGACGCTTCAATCACGATACGCTGTCGGTTCATCACATCGTACCGGTAAAAGAAGATTACAAAAAAAGATTGGACAACAAAAACTTGCTGACTGTATGCCGCATGCATCATGAGATGTGCGAGAACGGGTTGATCAGCAGAGAAGAACAAATGAGCATTGCGATGCAGCAGGAAGCGAAGAGGAATAGGGTACCCCCCGGAGGGGTGGAAGAGATTTTTTAGAAAGAAACCCAAACCCAACACAGCCCGTTGATGTAAAAAATATTCCTCGATCAACTTTTACACGCGCGAAGGGAGGGAGAAGATGCCAACGCCGAAAAAGACAGCCGCTGTTTTAAAAGCAGAGGGAACAGCACACATGACAAAACAGGAGCTTGCAAAAAGGGAAAAAGCTGAGAGGGCTGTACTTACGGGCGAGACCCTCAAAGAGACAGCGCAGGTAAGACAAAACAAGCTGGCACACAAAGAATTCCTTCGAATGCGAGCACTGCTGAAAGAAATAAAAAAAGACGATGATATTTACCGGAATGTGGTAAACAGATACTGCATGTTGTGTGCGGAATGTACAGAATTCGTTGAAAAAAGAGAAAACATATTCAATCAGTTACAGGAATTCTGTAGCCAAAAGCATGACCTCATCATGGAAGAGGAAACGACATGGAAAGAAGCATACCGGATAGAAGCAGATATGCAGTCAAATATGATCACGATGGATAAACAGATTCAGACCAAGAGAAAAATGATGCTGGATATAGAAAAAGAAAATGGCTGGACTGTCAAAGCATCTATTCAGACGATACCGCCACGGCAGGAGACAAAGAGCAATCCATTAAAGGAGGCACTGCTTGGTGGTTAGAGAAGGGGAAGCGTATCTCTACGCGAAATGGTGCGTAGAAGAAAATGAGGGTAAGGTTCCAGCATATGTAAAAAAACAGTCGAAGCTTTGGATTGACATTGCGGACGGATTAGATCCGGAAGCATACGTAGATGAACAGGCGTATGAAAAAATATGCAGATTGTTAAAGATCATCGTTCATCCGGATTTACGATGCAGCATGTATGAAGGGTTGGATGATTACGCATGGCTTTTCATAACAGCAGCACTTTGCACGATGTGCAGAGAGGGCACGGATCCGTATGAAGACAGTGGAGTTGATTTCAAAAATCAGAAGATCAGATACTACACAACTGCTTTATTGGAAATTTGCAGAAAAAACCATAAAACATTCAACAGTGCAGTAATTTTTATCATATTGATGCTTACAGAACCGGAATTCTCCCGGTTCTTTTCTGTTGCACCGGATTTGAAATTATCGTCAGAATTAAAGATTGCGTTAAGTAAAATTCTAAAGTCCAGTCCACTGCTCTGTGATGAGGCAGAACCGGCGTTCAAAGTAATGCGGAGTTGCATTAGATGTTTACTGACAGACAGCGAATACATACCGCTCGCATACAGCCAGGATAAGATGGATGGGAAGCTTCCGAACGCATATCTCGCTGATGAGGCGGCGGCAATGGACGACTACCCGATAGAAGCGATGCGCTCCGGTCAGATCACATTGTTTAACAAATTAGGTATCATCATCAGCACACAGTATCCAAATGACAACAATGTAATGCTCACAGAAATAGATATTGCTAAAAAGACGATAGACCGTCTGGACGCAATCATTGACAAACGTTATTTCGCTTTGTTATACGAACCGGATGATCATTACAAAATCGGAGAAGCATGGAAAACAGAAGACAACATCATTTACCAGAGTAACCCGATCGCAGTAACAGACCGCCATGTGTTCAGAGAATTGTTAAAAATGCGTTCTATGGCGATATTGTACGAGAGCAAGCGTGAAAATTATCTGTGCAAACACAACAATATTCTTTATAAAGGATTGGGAACAGAAAGCTTTGTGGATGTTCAAAAAGTAAAAGAATGTTCAGTTGAAGAGGATTTGGAATTCTGGAAAGGCAAGAGAGTGTTTATCGGATTAGATTTGTCGCAGACGAATGATAACACATCAGTAGCGATGGTATGCGATGATGAAGGTATGATCCATGCAAAAGTATGGGGCTTTATCCCAGCAGACCGCATAGAAGAAAAATCCATGCGGGAAAAAGTGGACTATAAAACATTGATAAGAGCAGGTGAATGCTTTGCTTGCGGCGATGAAGTAATAGATTACAGTTTTGTAGAACATTTTATCACATCGCTTCCGGAGCGCTACGGTGTAGAAATCGTACAGTTGGGTTACGACCGCTATAATGCGATTTCTTCCGTTCAGAAGTTGGAAGAGGCTTGTATTGAATGTGTTGAGATCAAACAGCATGGTTCGGTGCTGCATATGCCGACAAAATTGTTAAAAGAACAGATCTTGAGCAGAACATTCAGGTACGATAAAAACCGTATGCTGGAAATAAACTTCCAGAATGCACGCTGCACAGAAGATACGAACCTCAACAAATACGTGAATAAAAAGAAATCGACAGGAAAAGTTGATATGGTCGTAAGCACGATCAACGCAATCTACCTGTTGCAGCAGGAGTTTTTATATGGCGATGAATTTGTCTGCCAGTATTAAACAGCTTTGTAAACACATACGTTTACGAAGCTGTTTTTAATGCACATAAAAGCGAGCTACCAGGAGGAAAAATATGGCAAAGAAAAAGAGAAAACAACGCCCGGAAATAAGGGCTGACACAACAAATACACAATCAGATATCATGATTGCAGATGAAGTCTTACTGTCAGCGCTGATCGGCCGAAATGCAGTGACAAGGGAAATGGCATTGCAGATTCCGACAGTACGCGGCTGTATCAATAAAATAATCAACACGATATCAAGCATACCGATTCGTTTGTATAAGAAAAACACGGATGGAAAGCCGGAAGAAGTGTTTGATGACAGAAGAATTATTTTATTAAACGATGATACGGGAGATACATTAACTGCTACGCAGTTTTGGCGTGCGATGCTGGAAGATTACTTTGTCGGAAAAGGCGGGTATGCTTACATATGCCGCGAGAAAGGCGAATATCGAAGCATCCACTATGTGGAAGACAAAAACATATCATTCCTGTATAACAACGACCCGATTTTTAAAGACTACGAGATCTTGGTCAATGGCAGAAGCCACAAGCCGTATGATTTTTTTAAGATACTCAGAAACACAAAAGACGGGATGTGCTCTACCAGCATCAGTGAAGAAAATCCTCTTTTGATAGGGCTGGCATACGCAAGCCTGATCTATGAAGACAGCATGGTACGAAAAGGCGGAAACAAAAGAGGGTTCCTGCAGTCTGAAAAAAATCTAACAACAGCCCAGATGGATAATCTGAAAGAAGCGTACAGAAGACTGTATTCCAACAATTCAGAAAATGTTGTTGTGTTGAACAATGGCGTGAAGTTCCAGGAGGCATCCAATACATCTGTAGAAATGCAGTTAAACGAGAATAAGATCACGAACGCACAGGAAATCTGCAAATTGTTGGGCGTGCCGGTAGGCATTTTGACAGGACAGGCGAGCAACAACGACAGAGAAATCTTCACGCAAACCTGCGTGGATATCATGACAGACATAGAGTGCAGCCTTGATCGGGATCTCCTGCTGGAAAAAGAAAAAGGAACATATTACTGGGCGTTTGATACCCGTGAATTGATGCGCGGAAATATCAAGGAACGGTATGAAGCGTACCGGATTGGTCTTGAGAAGAATTTCCTTCAGGTGGATGAGGTCCGGCAGAAAGAAGATCTGCCGCCGCTTGGATTTGAATGGATTACACTTGGTCTTGACAGTGTTCTATACAATCCGAAAACGGGAGAAATGTACACGCCGAACACAAATGCAGTGCAGCAGATGCAACAGTTGACGCCGCCGGAACAGAGAGCTGCATCAAAGATAGTAGTTGTGACAGGACCACCATGCAGCGGAAAAACGACCTATGTGGAAAAGCGTATGACAGAAAATGACGTTGCTTATGATTTCGATAAAATAGTTCGTGCAATTACTGTAAAGAAAGATCATTCAACAAAAATGCCGGTTGGATTAGATATTGCAGATGCAATTAGATGGACCTTCTTGAAAAAAGCGGCGAAATCAAATGAAATTGATACGGTATTCGTGATTGCAACGAGACAGACACAGCATTTAAAGAGAGTTTTAGAAAAATCAGAGACCGAAGTGGAATATGTAGAAATGACACTTTCAAAAGAAGAGTGTCTTGCAAGACTACAAAATGATGAATCCAGACCGGATAAAGCTGAATGGACAAAAATTATTGAAAAATATTTTGAACAGAAAGAAGGTGATACAGATTGAAGGTTGAATTAAGAGCAGACGGAATCGTACATATTTCCGGCTACGTGAACGTAACTGGTCGTGAGAGCCGACCGGTCATGACAAAACATGGAAAGATACCGGAAGTGATCGAACCGGGAAGCTTCCAGAGGGCGATTGATGCCAATGAAGCAGGTATCAGTGTTTTGTTGGATCACGATGCTTCCAGACGTCTTGCGGGAACATCAGATCATACACTGCAGCTTTACGAAGACAATATTGGTCTTAGAGCAGAAGCAGAGATCAGTGATCCGGAAGTGATCGAAGCAGCAAAAAATAAGAAGATCCGAGGATGGAGCTTCAACATGAGGAATATTGTGGATGAGGTGGAGGAACGTGCGGAGAAGCCGCCGCTTCGCCGTGTGAAGTCCTTTGATATGGACGAGATTTCACTTGTAGTGAAAAAAATCCCGGTCTACAGCGCGACATCTGTAGAGATTCGTGCAGACGAGGAGAGCGAAGCAGAAGAGCGCAGCATGATGGAAACAGTGGATGTGAAGCTTCCGGAAACGAAAGAACCGTCAAAAGACACGAACGAACAATTCAAAGAACGTTTGCAAGCTATTAAGAGATAGAAAGAAGGAAAAAAAGACATGTTTAATTTTAAATGGTACAAGGAAAAAAGAGAAGAGTATCAGACCAGAATGCAGGAACTTTTAGATCAGGCGCAGGTAGAAGAACGTGCACTGACAGAAGAGGAATCTACAGAATTTGACGACCTGGAAAAGAAGATCCAAAATATCGACAAAACGGTGGAAGCAGAAGAAAGAGCGAGAAAGCTCGATATGACAGAGAAAAAAGGCGAAGAAAAAACAGAAGAACAGCGTGCAGAAGATACGGAAAAAGCAGATATGAAAGCGTTTGCTAATTATATCCGCGGTATTGTGTCAGAAGAAAGAGCAGACAATCTGGTGACAGCAGAAAATGGTGCAGTAGTACCAACAAGCATCGCCAACAAGATTATCAAAAAAGTATACGATGTATGCCCAGTATACCAGCTGGCAGATCGTTATCCGGTAAAAGGAACACTGTCTATCCCATATTACGAAGAGGATGCATCAAATGCGATCACGGTTGCTTATGCGAGCGAATCCACTGCATTGACAGCAAATTCCGGAAAATTCAAATCCATTTCTCTGACAGGTTTCCTTGCAGGGGCACTTTGTAAAGTGCCAAAAACTCTGGTAAACAATTCGGACTTCGCAGTTACAGAATTCGTGATCAATCGCATGGCTGAATCGATTGCAAGATGGATCGAAAAAGAGATGCTCATTGGAACTTCCAGTAAGATCACAGGTCTTTCTAATGCAACCCAGGAGGTTGTTGCGACAGCAACTACGGCTATCACAGCAGATGAACTGATTGATCTGCAGGAACAGATTCCAGATATTTATCAGCCGGGAAGCGTATTCATCATGAATAAAAAGACCAGAACAGCAATCCGTAAACTGAAAGATAATGACGGAAACTACATCCTGAACAAAGACGCAACCTCCAGATGGGGTTATACACTGTTCGGTTCAGACGTTTACGTATCCGACAATATGCCGGCAATGGCAGCAGATGCAAAAGCAGTATATTATGCAAACCTTACCGGTCTCGCGATCAAAATGGCAGAAGACGTCAACATTGAAGTACTCAGAGAACGATTTGCTGATCAGCACTGCCTTGGCGTGATCGGCTGGCTTGAAATTGATGGCAAGATTGAAGATCAGCAGAAGATTGCAGTCCTGAAAATGGCGGCATCATAAGGAGGACGTTATGAAAATCAGAGCGTTGTGTTCATTCTCTGGCCAGATCGCTATGGCAAAAGGAGAAGTCAGGGAATGTGGCAATGAGTACGTTATAAATGATCTTCTTAAGGCAGGATATGTGGAGGTGCTGGAAAAACCATCTCCTGCAGAAAAAACAGATAACTCACCGAAAAAACGGACAACACGTAAAAGGGCGGTGACAGACCATGAAAATCAGTGAGATCACAGAAGGACAGATTGCGGACTTTTTACGACTGGATAATCCGGATGCTCCACCAGAAGAACTGACGCCGATAAAAAAAGCGGCAGTGGAATATATGAAAAACTATACCGGAATGAACGCTGAGGAATTGGATAAGCATGAAGAATTTTACATTGTGTTAATGGTCCTATGTCAGGACATGTACGACAACAGAGCCTTCGCGGTAAACAACACGAATGTAAACCGCGTAGTAGATTCAATCCTTGGAATGCACCGAAAGAACCTGTTGTGAGGTGAAGCAGATGAATGTGAACCCAGGTGAATTCAATAAAAAAATCCAGATCATCAAAAAAGAAACCGAACAGAACGAAAACGGGTTCCTGATCGCAGCCGACAAAGTGATCAGAACCTGTTATGCGAAATATTC
This sequence comes from uncultured Eubacterium sp., assembly GCA_964524245.1. Taxonomy (GTDB): domain Bacteria; phylum Bacillota; class Clostridia; order Lachnospirales; family Lachnospiraceae; genus Eubacterium_F. The sequence goes on from CAZGDT010000001.1 coordinate 21,335, forward strand.
AAACACCAGCGGTACCGAGATCATAAAAGCAGGAACAGAATTTTCAAGTGCGAAAATGCGCTTTCTGGTCCGTTACAGCCCCGTAGAGATTGATACAGATATGTTCGTCCGGTATTCCGGAAAAGATTACAATATTGAATACATCAATCCATACGGAGATGAAAAAGAGTATTTGGAGATTTGGACAAGCCTGAAAGAAATGAGGTGATCAGATGAGCGTCAGAGTGGACACTTCCGGACTGGATGAGCTTATCAAAGCTTTGGGAAAAACGCAGATAAAAACAAAAGAAGCCTGCATCCATGCGGTGGAGAAGGCAGCACCGATCCTAAAAGAAGCCCTTACGTCAGAAATCACAAAAGCGGCAAACAGAGGATACGCAACGGGAGAATTGGCAGGCAGCATATCCATCATGGATCCACGTGAAAATGAGTACGGCGTCTTCACCGCCGTAGGTCCGCAGGGGAAAGACCATAAAGGCGTGTCGAATGAAGACAAGCTCTTGTGGCTCGAAAACGGTACGATGCGAAAAGGAAATAACCTCATGAAACGTGCAGGTCCGATAAGAACCAGGGCAGCAATAAGAGCACGTTCCAAATGCGAATCTGTGATGCAGAAGGAAATCGAAAGCTTTATAGATGATACGTTTGGAGGCTGACATGACGGTTAATCAGAAGATCATAAATGCATTAAAAAAATACGGGATGCCGATAGTACCGGATCATTACACGGGAAAAGAAAAAAGATACATCGAATTCGACATATACGATGACAGGGGAGAAATTTTTGCAGATGAAACCCCGGAATTTGATGTTACGCTCGTACAGATACACTTATTCCTTCCGCGAGAGGAAGATTATCTGAGTTTAAAAAAACAGATAAGACAGTCCTTATGTGATGCGGGATTTTGCTATGCAGATATCACGCAGATCATAGAACCGGAAGCAACGGAACAATATCCATACGGCATCCGACATTTAACATTTGAAACAGAGATAGATGAAGATTAAAGCCTGAAACGGCAGAGAAGGAGTTTTTATATGGCACATATTGGAATGAAATACCCGGTGGCAGCAGAATGGGCAGAAGGAAACACATACTCCGACGGCTTTGTAGTTGCAAAAGCGATCAACTTTACCGGAACACCGAACAAAAACGAAGCAGAACTGTATGCAGATGATGGAGTTGCAGAGACAGACAGATCCGTAAAAGACTGGGGTACATCACTTGGAGTAGATGACCTGTCTTTGGAAATTCAGGCAAAGCTGCTCGGACATACTTACGTAAAAGCCACAGGAGACAGCGACAGTGCAACGCCGGAATCCATTGAGATCGGCGCAGAAGACGAACCGCCATTTTTCGGCATGGGATTTTACAAACGCCGTAAGAAAAACGGAGTTACAAGCTTTACGGCAATCTGGCTTTATAAGGTACAGAATAGTGAACCTACGGAAAATGCGGAGACAAAAGGCGAATCCGTAAACTTCCAGACAGCTACGATCGAAGGAAAAGCTTATGCGGTGGAGGTAGAAGGCAAAATGACCTTCGGCAAAAAACTTGTCTTTAAGACGGAAGCAGCCGCTAAAAAATGGCTGGAAACACAGGCAAAGATCAGTCGGGGATAAGGTGAGGCTATGAGCGATTTAAGACCAAAAGGAACGCCGGTAACGATCTGCGGACAGGAATACAATTTCCTGTTCACGATCGGGATCATTGAAACGATCCAGGAAGAATGCAACATGGCATTGGTTGAGATCATGCCGAAGATTGCCGGGATTGCAAATTATAGTACAACACCGGAAGAATTGAAATGCTTCAACACGGTTGCAGCAGCTTTTATATCAGCAGATGCGGGAGAAAAAATTTCACCGGAAGATATGGACGGTGTGATCAAGCCGGCCGAGATGCAGAAAATTGCAGTGAAGATACTGCAGGCATATGGATTTGCGATGCCGGATCCAGACGAAGAAGACGATGACGAAGAGGAAAAAGAAGACCCAAACCAGAAGACCGGGCAGTAAATATTGCCCGGTTACTCTATATAGGCTGTAAAGTCCTGAATTACACGGAAGAAGAAGTGTTCAACATGACTTTACGGAAGTTCTACCTGATTTACGATGAATACTTAAAGTATAACAATTTGAAGAAAAAAGATGAATTGAATCTGGATTTATTTTAAAGAAGACAGCCAAGCAGATAAAAACGTTTGGCTGTCTTTGCAAATGCTCATAGGGAGGACACGAAATGGATGATATGCAGTTCTTTAACGATACGGAACTTAGGGAAATAAGGGCGAAGAAAATTAACGGAAGAATAGAAATATTTCTTGATGGAAAAATAATTGATAGATTTAAATTGCTTGCCATTGCTTGCGATGAGGAAGATGAGGAAAAAGCTCGGGAAATAATGCACATTGCAAGCATGATATTTCATCCATTGGGCGATGAAGCGTTTAATACTTTATATGGCGCAGTAGCGATGGAAATAACAAGAGGATTTCATAAAAACGAGTTTTATTATCAAAAACTGTTCAAAATGAATTTTTCAAAAATAAGAAAAGGAAAAGTGATAAAAAATAAAAATAATGCACATAACATTCCGGACGCATGGGTTGAAATGAATGGGTACATCATTCCGGTAGAAGTTAAGTTGAAAAATTTTGATGCAAGAGCGTTGAAGCAACTTCAAAGATACATGAAGGCGTATGGAAGTGAAAAAGGCATTGCGGTAGCGAATAAATTAACAGTAGAGATACCGGACAATATAGAATTTATTTCTTTTTCAGAATTGGAGGCAGTAAATGGAAAATAAAATGATTTTGAATGAGCAGGAAGTTTTAGGCAAACAATTTAAAGGATAAGTATTTATATGTTTTGGAGTTTACAAACGGAACTGTCAAGATTGGAGTTACCAAAGAAAAAGAAAAGAGAATAAAAGCTATATCTTCTGCAAGCGGAATGAATATAACAAGAAGTTACTTTACAGAAAAAATTGATAATGTTCAACATTTAGAAATTGCGCTACACAAACATTTCAAACGAAATAGATTGAATGGAGAGTTTTTCGACATTGATTTTGATGTGGCAGTTGAGGAAGTTAAGAAGAGAACAGATCATCCGTATTGATATGTCAATGGACATGCATTACAAAGAAATATACAAGGACTGCAAGCAAAGGATTGAGCAGTTCATGCAGTTGACATATCTCAATGGAAAAGAAAAACTTCCTGCGTAAAGAATTTTTAAAAATACAACTTGCAAAAAAAACTTTGTTTTTGCTATAATTAACCAGAGTAAAACAAAAGAGGAAAGCGTGATGACAGAAATACAAAGTCTGGGGAAAATTAACATACAAATCCTGGAAAAAGAATATGGGAAAATCCAGACAGATGAAATTGTCGTGACAAATGAGCGTATAGAACACATCAAGGAAAGGCATCCAAAGAATTGTTGAAGTAGAGATCGTGCTGCTACACACCTTATAGGTCAAAAGAAATGCGGGAAGGGGCACACCCGCCAATGATTCTTTGGTTTAGTATAAATAAGATTTGAGTATGCCGCTGGTCATTTTGACTGGCGGCATTTTGATGCGAAAAAGTCAAAGACAGGAGGGATTCTATGGAAAAACGAGGGTATATAGGAATATCGTTCTCTTTTGTATAAGGATAGAAAATAAGACTTGACATATCGTACGCACAATAATATAATTATAGTGCGTACAGAAAGTGAGGTGTTAAAAATGTCGCCACGCACAGGAAGACCGAAGACGGACAATCCAATGAATGATAGGCTCTATGTACGAATAACAAAAGCTGAAAAAGAAGAAATAATGGATTTTTCTTCGAAAAACAGAATTTCGATTCTTGAATTAATCAGAATTGGGATTGAAACTGTCGAAAGTCGTAAAAAATAGAGATTCACCCACCGACCAAAGTAGAACGAATCTCTATCAAGCAGAAGTGTCCTTCTGATAAAAATATTATATCAGTGCGAGAGACTTCTTTCAAGAAAAAATTTGAAAGGAGATTTTGAAATGAAAAATAATAAAACATCAGAAAACATATCAAAGTCCTATTGACATATGCCCGACAAAAGTATATTATATATTTATGCCAGACAAAAGAGAGGTGATTGCATGTCGGGCAAGAAAATGGGTAGACCGTCCGAAAATCCCAGACCAAATAAGCTTAGTATTCGTATCAGTGATGTGGATAAAGAGATATTGGAAAAGTATTGTGAAAGTGAAAATGTAACTAGAACAGAAGCAATCAGCAGAGGGATTAAGACACTGAAACCTAAAGAATAAAAAAAGCGGAGCAACCCCACCGACCAAAGTGAATAGTTGCTCCGAAACCCCAAAAGGGATATGCAAATTATAGCACTGTATACCTCCTTTTGGCAATTACTTTTAATCAAATGGAGGATTTCTAGATGAAAAATAATAAAACATCAGAGAACATCTCAAAGTCCTATTGACATTTTACGCGTAACAAAATATAATAACTGTAACGCGTAACAAATGGAGGTGGAGACTATCGCGGAGAATGGCAGAGCCGATTACATGAAAGCTAGACGAACTACAAAGAAAACTTTTAGCGTATCTGTAGAAAAAGAAAAGATGCTGGAGTTTGAGAAAAAACTTAGTAAGCAAAATAAAACGAAGGCAGAATGGCTGAATGAAAAAATCGACGAAGAATTGAGCGAATAAAAAATGGGTAGTCGCACCCTAGGAAAGTGACTCGACTACCCGCCCCAAAATAGAGGTATAAATATTATAGCAATGCCTTGCTACCTTGTCACCAAGAAAGGCTGTGAGTTCATTGCTCACAAGCTCACTGGACAGAAAGGAACAGAATTCACAGCCAGATACATCAACCGTTTCCATGAAATGGAAGACGAGATCAGTACAATGGTTCCGGAAAAGATTCCTGTCAGAGAGATTGCAAGGCTCACGAACATCATGGATAGGGTAGCAGTCAGACAGGGGCTTCCACCACATCGGATCGCACAGAACTTCAAACAGATCTGCGAGCAGTTCGGAATCAGATTAACAGATGATTTTGTGAAAGCGCCGGAATACGAGCAACTGAAGCTGATGATTGAGTGATGTCATAAAGAAAAGAGGAAAACATGATCTCAACTATTATTGTACTATTGATATGCTGGTATATTTTATATCGATTAGCAAAACCGGATTACGAAAGGCGATACAAAAAGAAATTAAGATTTCGCGATACCTTAAATCCTAAAAATTGGAATAAGTTACATTAAAAGGACAGAGACATTGCTTAGGCAGTGTCTCTTTTTCGATACATAAAATGAGAGGTGAGAAGATGGCAGCAAAGAAGATAGGAATCATATTGGCAGCAGATGGAGAAAAAGAGTTTCTCCAAGCATTGTCAAATGCAAAAAAAGAATCAGCTTTATTAAGCTCGGAACTTAAAAAACTGGATGCAGAATACAAAGGGAATTCCAATTCATTAGAATACCTCTCAAAGAAGCAGGAGAACCTTGAAAAGCAAACAGCTTCGTATCAGAAAAAGGTAGAGAGTGCCAAGAAGGGACTTGAAAACGCGCAGGAAGTTTCGAAAAAAGCCGCAGACAGATACGATGAATTAAAAAAATCCTTAGAAAAAGCACAACAGGCACAAGAGGAAATGGAAAAGTCCGGACGATCCGGAACGAAAGAATACCAAAGGCAGTCGGAAGAAGTAGAGAACCTAAAGAAAGCTGTAGAAAAGCAAGGCTTAGAGTGCCAGAAATGCGAAGGCAAGGTTTCTGACTGGAATAAGAAAATCACAGATGCAGAGACAGATCTAAAGAAAAACAGCCAGGCGATTGAACAGAATACAAAGTATTTAAAGGAAGCGGAAAATTCCACGGACGCTGTAGCAACGAGCATTGATGAATATGGAGAAAAAGTCAAAGAAGCGACGGAAATAACCAGTGATTGGACAGAAAAGGCGCAAAGCGCAATCATGGGTGGAATTGCAACAAAAGGAATCGACATTGCCACAGACGCTGTCGCAAAGGCAGCAGAAGCACTGAAAGAGACCATGTATGATATGAGCAGTGCGACTGCGGATCTAACAGCAAAGACCGGTCTTTCGGAATCGGCAGCAAAGAGATACCAGTCTGTCATGCAGCAGATAAAAGGTGACAATTTTGGAGAAAGCTTCGGGGATGTTGCAGATGCAATGGCAGAAGTGATTCAGATCATGGGAGAACTGGACGATGAATCCATGCTGGATATCACGGAATCTGCGATCACCTTAAGAGATACGTTCGGAATGGATGTAAACGAATCTATCAGAGCAGTTGACGTCATGATGAAGTCTATGGGCGTGGATGCGGATAAAGCGTTCAACCTGATCACAAAAGGCGCACAGAATGGCTTGAACCGTTCAGGCGAATTAGTTGATAACCTTACTGAATACGGGTCACTGTGGGGACAGGCAGGTTTTTCGGCCGAAGAAGCATTCGCGATCATGGAAAATGGTTTAGATGCAGGAGCCTACAACCTTGACAAAGTAAATGACTTTGTAAAAGAATTCGGCATTTCTCTTGCGGATGGACGAATTGAAGAAAACATCCAATCGTTTTCCTTGGAAACACAAAACCTCTTTACGCAATGGCAGAACGGGGAAGCGAGTACAAAAGACGTATTCTACTCGATCATAGGCGATCTGGAATCCATGACGAATGAGCAGGACGCATTAACGACTGCGTCAAACATATGGTCCGCGTTAGGTGAAGATAATGCGCTTACAGTACTTACGTCGTTAAACGATGTAAACACCGGTTATCAGAACGTCCAGGGGACTATGGATAAACTGAAAGAGACGAAATTCAGTGACCTGGAATCCGCGATAGGAAGCCTTGGTTCGGCAGTGCAGGAACGCTTCATCACACCGATAGCAGATAAAGCACTGCCGGTCTTGACGAAAGCTATAAACGGGATAGCGGATGCAATTGCGCCGGCGCAAGAAAAGATTGACGAATCATACCAGATGGTTATAGACAAGGGGGAAGAGGTACAAGAAAGCTTCTCTTCCATCGAAGAAAGTATCACTACTGCTTTTGAAAGCGCGGATAATGTCGGCAACCTGGCAGGACGCCTGATGGAATTGAACAGTGTAGAAAACAAAACGACCGTGCAAAAACGCGAGATGGCAACGATTGTCGATAAGCTTTCGAAGTCAATTCCGGAATTAAAAGATGCTTACGATAAAGAAGCGGGATCACTGTCCATCACAAACGGTGAGTTGGAAACACTGATCAAAAACTATCAGGAAACTGCGGTGCAGCAGGCACTTGTTGCGGCAACACAGGATCTGGTAAATCAAAAACTGGAAGCACAAGTTTTGCTTGATGAAGCAGAAGAGGAAAAGAAAAGCGTCCAGGGAAAATTGGATCTTCTTCAACAAGAGTGGGAATTGATCAATAAGATCCAGACGCAGCAGCAATTGGGAAATTACGACATGGATTACGGTACAGAGGCCGTGAAGCTTTACAAGCAGGCTCTGGATGATGGTGTGATCACACTTGAAGAATTTGAACAAGCAGAAAAAGCATGTTCGAATGGCCAGATGGAGAACCGTCTGGCTGTGTTGAATGGATTCGTAACACAATGCGGAGACTCAACAGGGATTTTTGCAGAGAGCATCATGGGTCTAACTTACAAAGAAAAGGATCTCAATAAGACGATCGAAGACACCCAAGGCATTTTAGATACCTGCGACGAAAAGATGGAAGGCTATACGGAATCTGCCAAAAACCTATATGGCGCATCAGCGGATCTGGAAGAAGGCAACAAAGGCTTAGCTGATTCTGAAGATGACCTGACAGATTCGATCGAGAATGCGAACGAAGCACTGTCAGATACGGAAGAAGCCGCTGAAAAAGCAAAAGAAGCTGCACAGACGATCGTAGATGCATATAAATCAGCAGTGGAATCTATAAAAGAAGAGCTCAGTAACAAGATAAGCCTTGCGGATGTATTTGATGGCGGCGAAGACATTACCACAGAGAAGATGAATGAAAATCTTCAAACGTGGGTAGATGGTCTTACGAATTATCAGACGAACCTTCAGCGCGTGCGCGAAATGACGGATGAAAGCGGCAAAGCAATCTTTTCACCGGAATTTATCCAGATGATAGAAGAGCAGGGAACGGATGCAGCGAACATGCTGGCTCGCATGGTTCAGACGTTCGATAATCAGAACGAATATGGAATCGAACAGCTTAAAGGGATGAACGATAAATACACGGAAGCCCTGGATTATACGGACACCATATCAAAGCAAACTGCAGCAAACCAGACTGCATACGAGATGGCCATGAAAAAGCTTGGATCCACAACCGTAGAGTTCGAAGGCTTGAAAGATTCCATTAAAAAAGCCGCTGCTTCTCAGGAAGAAAACTGGAAGGACGTTTCGAAGGCGACAGAAAAGGAGCTTTTAGATCTTGCAGAAACCGCAGAAGAAATTGGAATCAAAATACCGGAGGGATTGGCAGAAGGAATCGAGAGCGGCGAAATAGCACCGGGAGAAGCAATCGAACAACTGAACGGCACGATAGAAGGAACAATTCAAGGCGTCGTTGACATTGCAAATGAAGCCGGTATCCAGATTCCGGAAAATATACAAAAGGGAATTGATGCAGGAGGACAAGAAGCAGTCCAAGCATTGAGTGAACTCCTCACATTACTCCAAACACAGGCGAGCCAAGCAGAAGAGACAGGAGATAAGATCGGCTCTTCGGTTGGAGATGGAACAACGGATGCGATCAACAGCAAACAGGGAGATGCAGAAAAGGCGGGTGGCGACCTGGCTTCTTCCGGAGCAAAAGGTGCTTCCGACAAAAAAAGCGAATATGAAAAAGCCGGTGAAGAGGCGGGGCAACAGTACAAGGCAGGGATCACATCACAAAGTGGTTACGCAATAAGCGCAGCAGCGTACATGGCGGGGCAGGCGGCTTCGGCAGTGCGAAGATACCAAAATGACTTTTACAATGCCGGCTATTATATGTCATCGGGTGTTGCGGCAGGTATCAAAGCAGGGGAAAGCCTTGCAATAAATGCAGCAACAAACATGGCGAGGGCATCTTTACTAGCAGCGAAAAGTTATTTAAGGATCCAATCTCCATCAAAGAAATTTCAGGATGAAGTCGGTAAACAGATCGCGGCAGGAACAGCATTCGGTATTTCAAAAAATTCTGCATTAGCCGGTAAGTCAGCAAGCAAGATGTCAATGGAAGTGTATAAAAATGCTACGGAATGGATGGAAAAATACAGGAAGAGCCACAAGACTTCCATAGAAGACGAAAAATATTTCTGGGACCAGGTGATCGCATCTACAAAAAAAGGTTCGAAGGCATACAACGAAGCTGCAGAAGAAAAGGCGAAGCTCAGCAACAGTTCAACAATATCAAATGCTTTGAGCGGTGACATAAAAAATAGATTTGGTGTCTCGCGTACCAAAACGGTAGGCGAGGAGACTATAAAAAAAGATACGGAAGAATACTACACGGAAGTGTATAAAGCCGCAGAAGATAGCCTGGATAAATACAAGACACTGCACGCTACGAGCCTTGCGCAGGAAAAGAATTATTGGACAAATCTAAGAAAATACCTCAAAGAAGGCACTGATGCATGGTATGAAGCTACAGAAAAGATCCAGAAGCTGGATGAAGAGATAGTGACCAGCAAAAAAGAAAAGCAGGAAGAAGAAAGAGCTGCTCTCTTGTCGAACCAGGAAAAGATCTTGGACGTTTATAAAACCTACGGGAAAATGTCTGCAAAAGCAGAAATGCAGTATTGGAGCCTTGCGAGAAAACAATTTAAGTCAGGCACAGATGAAAGGATCGAAGCCGATAAAAAATATCTGGAAGCAAAGGCAAATTACGAAGAAGAAAAATTAAGGCTGGATGAGGAATACAAAGAGAATCGCGAAAAGATTGAAGAAGAGTTAAGCGAGAAGATCCAGGAATTAGAAGAAAAAAGAAATCAAGCCGTCTCAGACCGGAAGGAAGAGATTCTTTCTTCTATGAACAACTTTGATGCATGGGATGCAAGCGGCTACACAAAAGATACACTCCTTTACAATCTGAAGACACAGGTAGAAGGGCTTAAGCTGTGGCAAGATCAATTGAACGAACTGAGCGGTAAGGGATTGTCAGAAGAGCTCATGGAAGAATTAAAAGAGATGGGTCCGGAAGCGGCTGCAAACATATACAGCCTTAACCAGATGACTGCGGAAGAGCTTGACGAGTTTAATAAACTGTGGGAAGAAAAAAACAAGATCGCAGAAGAACAAGCGAAAAAAGATACGAAAAACATTTGGGATGAGACCACCGAAGAGATAAAAGAAGCGAAAAAGAACGCAAAAACAGAACTGGCCGAGTTGAAAACAACATACAAGGCGGAACTGGCAGAATTAAATACAGGTCTGTCGGATGGTATGAAAAGCCTAGTAAAAAACGCAGGAGAAATAGGCGAAGAAACGATCACAAACCTGGTGAATGGTGTGATCACTTCAAATTCACTCTCAGAAGCAGTAGATATGATCGCTGAAGCCGTGAAAAAAAATGTGACAGCGAAAGAAATTCCGCAAAGCAAACTTAATTTAATAAAACAATTAAGGGGCTACAAAACAGGGACGGACGATGCAGAAGAAGGATTGGCATGGCTGCTTGAAAATAATGCACAGGAATATGTGATCAGAAAATCGGATGGAGCAGTACTCCAAAACATGATGGCAGGTGACAAGGTCATCAATTCACGGGGAGCAGCAGTACTTTACGATTTTGCACAAGATCCGGACGGATTCCTGGAAATGAAAACAGGAACAGCAGGAATTGAACGCTTGAACAGATTGTTAAGAGCAACTGAAAAAGAACCTGAAAAAACTATAAAAAGTGAAGATATCACAAAAAAGATGGATGAAATGCTGGATGCGATGAGGCTTCTGGTAGAAGGAACGGTGTCAGCAATCCAAAATGTAGAAGTGGTCATGGATACGGGGAATATAGTTGGAGAAATCCGGGAAAGACTGAACTTGGAAAATGAAATGGCAGCGATCAGAAGAAACAGAGGGCTATATTAAAAAAAGGGGGCGTTAAAAATGAAGATAAATGGATGGGATATTTCGGAAGCGAATGCGAAGCAGTGGAATGTGCATCCTGCTTTTTCAAGCGTAAAAAACAGCAGCGAATGGGCGAAAGGAATGTTATCCCCAATTTTTCTCAGAGGAGATATCGGATTCAAAACCATAAAGGTAGTTCTTCTTGTGAGAGGACCGGACAGGGAGGGTGTCTTGCAAAACTGCAGCATGATACTTGCAAAAATGAACGGGATAATCCATATGGAACTTGATGGTTTCCTTCATAAATTTTGCGGCGTGTTGACAAAATATGACTTCACGGAAAATCCAATGGGACGTCAAAGGGTATCAAATAATCAAAAAAGTAAATTGACGCTCACTATATCGTGCTATGAGTACGCGGAAAATCAAGATGGGACACCGTTCACAGAGTCCTTCTCCAGAGAAACGGAATTTGTGTTGGTGAATCCTGGCACATACTACACTCCGTGTGTTGTAAAACTAACGCCAAGCGCTGAAATCGTCGAATTGAATCTGTCAGGCATCAGCAGAGACATAAACACAGATGAAGAAATGTGTGTGACTTTAAAAAATCTTACTCCAGGCAATACAATAATTTTAGATGGAGAATACGGGATATTCACAGAAGAAGGTACGGATAAATCAGCAGACATAGATATATGGTCTTTGCCAATGCTGAAGCCGGGCGAGAATAAGATAACCTTGGACAGCATCTGGCTGGACGTCAACGTGGAATACAGACCGAGATATATGTAGGAGGTCAATATGCTCAGAATATACGACAAAGACCATCATGCATCGGGATACATCACGAAATACAAAGATTTAAAGATAGAGAGCGATGTTTCAACAGGAGATAAAACTCTTAGCTTCACATATCTGGCAAAAAAACATCCGCTTGAGGAAGAATGGTATGTAGAGACAGAAGAGGATGAATATGTCATAAAAGAAAAAAATGCAAGCTCAAACGGATTTATACAGTATGTCGCGTGCTTGAATTTGGAAGACCTGGAAGCAAAGCCATGGGAAAAATTTAATGTTGCAGAAACAAACATCGCGGACGCGGCAGCACTTGCGTTGGCAGGCACGGGATGGATCATAAAGGAATGCACGGTGACAAAGAAAAGAAGTGCTGGAATCCTACAGACAAATACCTTAGGGGTTCTGCAAAAGCTTTGCACGGCGTTCATGTGCGAAATTTTGTACGATACAAAAAACAAGACGGTTTCCTTCTACGAACAAGTAGGCTCTGACAAAGGCACTTACCTGATGAGCGGACTGAATATGCGCAAGATCCAGCGAAGAGGATCTACATACGATTATTACACAAAGATAATACCGATAGGTGCGAATGGTCTGACGATAGAAGAAATTAATGATGGAAAAAAATATCTGGAAAATCATCAATATTCTGCAAAAACAAAGACATATATCTGGAAAGACGAATCTTACACAGACGCAGCAGCTTTGAAAGAAGATGCTGAAAAAAAGTTGGACGATATGTCGAAGCCGGAAGTGTCATACAGCGCGGATATCGTTGATCTTGCGAGGCAGAATCCGAAATATAAGATTTTGGATTTTGACATAGGCGATACCGTCACACTTGTTGATGCCTCGACGGGCATAAAAGAAAAGCAGAGAATTGTTAAAATAACAAGATATCCGCAGAACAAGGAAAAGGATTCATGCGAGCTTGCAAACAAACAGCCATCCTTTGAGGAAACAAGAAGAAAGCTACAAGAAGCTCAGCAGATTATCGATGCGGTCATAAGTGACGATGGAAAATACAATGGAACGATTAATGTTTCGGACATTTTAAAATTTGAAGAGGGTATTTCCAAAAGCGAAACTGTAAGCGGTTTACAAAATTCGTACGATTCACTGAATAAAAGCTATTCCGAATTAGCTCTCGCTGTTGGAAAAATGAACACGAATCAGTTAACTGCAGAGCAAGCGGATATGAAATATGCGAAAATCGATTTCGCAAACATTACAGAAGCGACGATGGAGCAGTTCTACGCAAAATCGGGGCTTATAAAAAACGCAACAATAGAAAATCAACACATTACAGGCGAATTGGTTGGTGTAAAATTCAGTGGCGACCTAATAGAGGGTGAAACGATCGTTGCAAACAAGCTTGTCATAAAAGGCGAAGACGGACTTTATTACAAGCTAAACACAGACGGAGTTACCGTAGAAAAAGAACAGACCGACTATAATAGCCTGAATGGTCAAGTGATTAGAGCGAAATCTGTTACCTCTGACAAGATATACGTCAGTGACCTCGCAGCCTTCGACGCCACAATCGGCGGCTTCCACATAAGCGATGATGCCATCTATTCCGGTATGAAATCTTCACTAGACAACCTGACAGAAGGTATTTACACAAGCAAAGATGGACAGATATCAATTGGAGAAGCTGACAAATATATAAAATATTACACCACAGATTCCGGAAAAAGACGGTTAGAGATACGAGCAGATGAATTCACCTTCAGTACCGGAAAAAGCATCCGTGAGACATTACAGGAAGGTATTGATGATCTGGAGATCGGGGGCAGGAATCTTATAAGGAACAGTATGACACTGTTGTATAAGGA
>CAZGDT010000002.1:0-15639 GCA_964524245.1 uncultured Eubacterium sp.
GCCAACCTGGCGCGATTCCTCTGTGGACACAAACGGACATTTTTCTCTGCCACAGGGTGTCAATTTGAAAGCAGTCATGGAACAGCTCGGTGACAATTACATCCTTCTGTTCCGCGCTCATCATCAAATCAGCGGGCACTTCTCATTTGATGACTGTGAACAAATAATCAATGTCAGCACTGCGGAAGATATCAATGAGCTGTATCTCATCAGTGACATGATGATTACCGACTACTCTTCTACCCTGTTTGATTATGCCAACCTGGTGCGCCCCATGATCTTTCACATGTATGATAGAGATTGCTACGAAAAGGAAGTTCGCGGTTTTTATCTTTCACCGGAAAACCTCCCCGGTCCGATAACCGCAACTAATGATGAATTGGTAAAAGCAATACGGGAACAGGAAAATTGCTTTTCCTATAAAGATAAATTGATTTCTTTTAATAAAGAATTCAATCCATACGAAGATGGTAATTCTGCTAAACGTGTAATAGAACAGTGTCTGAATAAGCAGCCACATGAAAGAACGGTTTGGGAACGTTTCATACGATATTCAAAAAAAACACTGAACCGAATCCGAATATTGTACCAATTATTTCACTACAATATCCTTGGTTTTTTCCGTTCACACGGAATGTTCCATAACAACAACAGTCTCCGTTTGGAAAATATGAAAGGCACTCATAAAGGAGAACGATGCTTTCTCATAGGAAACGGTCCCAGTCTTACAGGGGAAGATTTGGATCTCCTTAAAAATGAATACACATTTGGAACCAATATGGTTTACAAAATATTTGACAAGACTGACTGGCGTCCCTCTTTCCACTGCGTATCCGATACCATTTATGCTTCCAAGCTTGGATTGGAGTTGTCGAAAATGGTTAAATCTCCTCTCTTCACGACGGAGAAGACCTATCGGCGAATGAGGAAAAAGCCAATTGACACAACCTATGTGCATACAATCCAGACAGAACGCTATAAAGTACGTGGAAACATTCAGGCTTACTGTATGATAAAGGCCACCGTTCTTTCTCTTGCTGCTGAAATGGCTTTTCACATGGGTTTTACGGAAATCTATCTGCTTGGCGTGGATTGCACTAATCCTCACGACAAAGGCGGACATTTCACGGATAATTATGCAACAAAAGAGGTAACTGAAACCGACATCAATCGTATAAAAACGCGAATGAATGCCAAATCCTTAACCACCAAACAGATTGGCGAACATATTATAGACCGTTCCATGGAAGTATATGCTCTTCTGGATGAATATGCTTCAAAACACGGCATTCAGATTTATAATGCTACCCGCGGCGGTAATTTGGAAATATTCCCCCGGGTCAGACTGGAGGATGTACTGAACAATAATTCCTGAGGAGATGATTATAAATGAAAATTATAGGTGTTATTCCTGCCCGCTATCAGTCCGGCCGCTTTCCCGGCAAACCTCTTGCTTCCATCTGTGGTAAACCGATGATTTACCGGGTTTATCATCAGGCAATGAAAGTCGCAGAATTCGACGAAGTTTATGTTGCCACGGATGATGAACGAATTCGGGCCGCTTGTGAGAAATACAGCATGAAGGTCATTATGACCTCAAGCAAACATCAAACCGGATCAGACCGTGTGGCAGAGGTGGCGGAAAAGACGGACGGCGACTTATATGTAAATGTACAGGGTGATGAACCCATCATTGATCCGGAAATGATTCGGGAAGTTATCTCAATCTTTCAGGAAGATGAAACAGTATATTTCGGAAGCCTGAAAAAAGAAATCACGGATTGGGATGAAATAAGTGCTCCCAGCACCGTAAAGGTTGTTACGGACGATAAAGGAGATGCCATGTATTTCTCGCGCTCCGTTATTCCATCCAACTTAAAAGACGGCATACAGGCAAAAGTATTCCGACACGTCGGCATCTATGCTTATAAGAAGGATTTTCTTCTCAAATTTGCCTCCATGGAGCAAACAGAACTGGAACGCGGAGAGGGAATTGAGCCTTTACGTGTCATGCAGAAAGGATACAAAATGCGATTAAAAGAAACATCTTATTCGTCAATAGGAGTGGATTTACCGGAGCATATTGCTCTTGTTGAAAAAGTGATGCAAGAAAAGGGGCGTATATAAACATGAAAAAACTTATTAACAATTTGACATTTTCATTATTATTTTTGCTAATCTGCACAATTTTTTTCAATATAACATATGCTGAGGCACAAACCGTCTCATCCCTTCATAATCCGATTATTAATTCCTGCCACGGAACAACATGGAATACAGTTTACTTTGGTAATTATTATCAATCGGACAAAACAGGAGAAAAAAAAGAACCTATCTTGTGGCGTGTACTGCAGATAAACGGTCAGGAAGCTTTTCTTCTTGCCGACAAAAATCTGGATACCATGCCCTGGCACGATGAAGAGAAACCGTCAGCATGGGAACAGAGCACGCTCCGAAACTGGCTGAATACCACTTTTATGAATACAGCATTTACAAAGCAGGAACAATCTGCCATGGTGGAAACAACTGTAACAAATGCCGGAAATTCATTTTGGGATGCACCTGCCGAAAAAACGACAAAAGATAAAGTCTGGCTTTTGTCATTATCAGAAGCCAGTTCGCCATCTTATGGATTTTATTCTGACCCCCGCCGAAAAAATGACGCAAGAAAAGCATATAACACCGCTTATCTGGCCGGAAAGCTGGGCATGAATACGTCAAAATACGGAGATGTATGGTGGCTGCGAACCGGAGGGTACTATTCCGACTATGCAACTCGTGTTAACGAAAATGGTTATGCCGATATCTATGGCGTAGCGCAAACTTCAAAAAAAGTTGCCGTCCGCCCCTGTATCCGTCTGAATCTTGCATATTGGAGATATTGGAAAAAAGGACCTGATGCAAATTCAAATGATGATATCTCTTTTTCTATAAAAATCGAAACAACAGGCACACCGCAGGCTCAAGCTATCGCAACGCCAAAAAATGTAACGATTGTTTCTATCAGGAAAAACAGGAAAAACAAAACCGTGAAAATAAAATACAAAAAGCAAAAGAATGTCACCGGTTATCAATTACAATACGGAACAAATAAAAAATTCAGAAAAAAACAGACAAAGTACGCTTATCCTTCTTCTTCTTCCGTCACAATTAAAAACGTGAAAAAGAAACGATATTATGTACGGATACGTGCCTATATATCTAAAAGCGGAACAATTAAATATGGCAAATGGAGCAAAGTAAAATCATTCAAATTATAGAAAAAGGATGAATCGGATTTACGCCGGTTCATCCCTTTTTTCTGCTATTTTTTCTGTTACTCCTCTTGTCCACAATTGATATCCGCGTATGGCATAAGGTATACACAGCCATACATATATCAATGTATACTGTCCTTTCGCTTCCCAAAACAAATGAAAACAAAAACCACCCAAAAAGGCAATAATCCAAATAAAAATCCGAATATCATCGGTTTTTCTTATCTTCCAAAGAAAAAGCAGCAACCCCGCCCATATAAGAAACAAACTGATGTCACAAATCTTAACATACAATTTCTGTAAAAATGAGCCATCCGTAAGAAGACTTTTTATCCATCCGGGCATATCGGTATTTTCGTGTCTCAACTGATTAATCCACACGGATTCAAAAGTTGCTTCATTCCACTGCGAAGCTGTTTTCTCCCAAAAGAATTTGCATGCCTCCTGTTTATTTGAAAGCATCTCAGATAAAGATTCCTTGATTTCTTTTTTTGCTTGAGCATTCGCTTTCTTCTTTTCAAATCCATTTTCTGCATACACTTTTTTTGTATATCCATTGTACCATCCTACCGCTTTTGTTCCTTCCTTTTGAAGTCCCATCGCCACCCATGCCATAGAAGGAATCCCCCGCTCTGAAGAGGCATTTGTCTTTATATTTATGTAAGTTTTGGCTCCATAACTCAATAAAAGGGAAGCCAAAACCAAAAAAGAAAAAAGAAGTATTAAAAAAGCTTTTCTTTTCTTTATAAAATCACAAAACACCACCAGACATACCGCAATCAAAACAATCTGATAATTGTTTTTCAGCAGGCAGGAAACCGCCAGCAAAACAGCACCGGCCACCCCCTTCCCGACAGCATGTTCTCTGCAGGATACTAAAACCAACCAGCTCCCCCACACCGCACAGGCAAGCCCCGGCAGCGTGCCATAAACAAATGTAACGTACCCATTTAACGGCATAAACAATAACAATGACAAATAAGTAAGCAAAGCCAGAACGTCATCTGAAAACAGAAAGTACATTATCTGTTTCATCCCCCACGCAGCAAGTATAATCAGAAAAACATTTACTATCTGGCAGGCCATCCAATGATTGGCACCCCAGACTTTGGAGAGAATGGAAAAAAGCAAAATCATTCCATCCTGATTAGTATACATATCACAATATTGGCCCTTATTCCACGCCGAATAATCTCCTTTGGCAAACTGACCGGCCACCTGCAGAACAATCTGCTGATCGGCTCTCGGTTCAACCTGCATCAATAATACAATAGCAATCATAGCGACAGTATAAAGAGCGGTAACAATCATTAACAGAACAGTAAGATTCTTTTTGTTACACCATATAGGCCGTATTTTTTTTGCAGGCTTCTTTACCATAAGCAAAAAGGGAAAAAAAACCATCAATACCAAAACATACTGCCACCAATCCTGCGCAGAAAAATCAGCACGCTCAGTAATTCCCATCCTGACTTTTACGGAAAACGCCTGTAAAGTCAAAAACACAACGACCAAAAAAGAAATCCCGACTATAATTTTACAAAAAACTTTTTCTGTTTGTAAAGAAAACTTTTCCATCATTTCAATCTCTCCCGGTTGCTTCCTGCCATTGAGAAGCAGCAATCCAGTTTTCATAAGGAAGCATGTGACCAAAGGAGTCGATGGCTCCTTTTGCCGTTGGCGAATAGCTGTTTATCAGCTCTATTTTGCGCTTTAAAATATCCTCATCCAACTGTTCTCCCGGCACTTCCCCCCAATAAAACTTTCCGAAATAAAACAGTCCCTCAAGCGTTTTATTCGTATTTTGAAAGCATTCCGTCACAAATTCCGAAACTCTCTGATGATTATATTTGCCGTATTCACCTTCCGGATTGTGTGTAACAACTTCACTCCATTTTTTATATGTCAGTAATGTCTGTATATCCTTCATCAGACCCTTCTTCGACGTTGTCAGCATATCAATATCATTTTTTAACACGCCTTTATTAATCCGCGAATCAGGATAGTCTAAGACAAGGCACTTCTCACCCGTATCTTTCATTGTTGCCAGGAACTCTTTTTTTCTCTCATCCGTAGGATAATCATTTGTCACGCATATTACAAGATAATCATCCCGAAGCAAGTGAGCTCCGCCCCAAAACAGCTCATCATCCGGATGTGATACAATCATCAGTTTGTCGATCTCCTGCAATTTCAAATCGTCCAGTATTTCCTTTGTGATATATCCTTTATCTGCCGTAATTGATATATGCCACGTTGCAAATTTTCTTTTATCATCTTTCGATGTCGCCGTAATATCTACGTTTTCACTTGGACGCAAGGCTGTCACCATACCATTTTCATCCACTTGTGCAATTGACTCATTGCTGGATTTCCATTTAATTCTTTTGTCTGTAGCATTGGAAGGCAGCACATTGGCAATCAGTGATTTTTTCTCTCCATACTCCATCGTTTTTACATTATCCGTCGCAAAGGAAACACCGGAAACCGGCACCTTACTTACGGTTACCGTCATTTCACATCTCATTTTACTTACTTTATCTTTTAGGGTGATTGTGGCTTCCCCCTGCTTATGAGCCGTAAGCCACCCATTCTCTGTAATCGTTGCAACGGATTTCTTCTTTGAGGCAAACACAAAATTATATTTCGTTGTATCAGATGGCAACATAATCGGGTTTATCTGCATAGACTCACCAACATAACAGGAGGCATCTTTCATACACAGAGATTTCATTGAAATCACTTTCTTTACCCTTAACGTAAACGATGTTTTTGTTTTTTTCTTTTTTACCCATGCCGTGATTTTTGTTTTTCCTTTCTTCTTGGCATGAATCACGCCGCGCGACGATACTTTTGCCACCTTCCGGTTCGAAGTCCGCCATACAACATCTTTCTTTTTACATTTTTTTACAGAATAAGAAATCTTTATTTTATCCCCCTCATAAATCCGGGATGGCGTAGTTCCCTTCAAAAAAACCTTTGGATTTTTCGTTTTCTTTTTTGCAGTTATTTCACTTCCGATACTTCCCATCAGAACAAGAGATAATACAAAAAAACAGGATACTCTCATAATCCTTTTAATAACCGGACTATCATTTTTTTTCATTTTCATTTTCCTCCCGGGATTTATTTCCATTCTTTTATTTTATCAAAAACAGAATGACAACGCAAGCAGCTTCTTAATCAATTCTTTATCAGTGAATATCCTCCCTTCATCTTGCGTACATTAACATTTTATGATATTCTTTATATACTTATTTTGAATTAAATTGGAGGCAGACATGAAACATGTTCACATTTTAGATTGTACACTACGGGACGGAGGATATCTGATTGACAGTCAATTTGGCGACACGGCAATAAAGGGCATAATTCACGGATTAACAGCAAGCGGAGCAGACGTAATCGAATGTGGTTTTCTCAAGGACGAGCCACACACAAGCGGCACTACTATTTTCAATCACGCCGAACAGCTTCGGCGTTTTTTGCCTGCTGACCGCCGGCAGGCCTCCTATGTATGTCTTGCAGACTTTAGTCGATATACAATTGACAATCTGGAACCTTATGACGGCACCTCCATTGATGGCGTCCGCGCCTGTTTTTTCAAAGAAGAACGATATGATGTTATCAATTTTTGTAAAAAAATCACAGAAAAGGGATACAAGCTTTATATCCAGCCTGTAGACATTTTAGGTTATCAGGATTCCGAACTTTTGGAGTTAATCCACATGGTAAATGATTTGGAACCCTATGCTTTTTCCATTGTGGATACTTTTGGTTCCATGTACCGAGAAGACCTGCAGCGTGTTTTTCATCTGGTTCATCACAACTTATGGACTACCGCCAAAATTGATTTTCACTCACACAATAATCTTCAAATGTCATTCTGTCTGGCTCAGGATTTTATAGAAATGAGCCAGGGGCTTCGTGACGTCGTTGTTGACAGTTCCATGGCCGGAATGGGACGCGGGGCCGGTAACACGAACACGGAACTCGTGATGCAGTATATGAATCGAAAATATAACAGCGGATACGATATTGATATTGTTCTGGATTTGATTGATAATTATATTGACGGATTTCATAATCATTATGAATGGGGGTATTCCATCCCCTACTTTTTAGCCGGCTCACACAGTGCACATGTAAACAATATTTCCTACCTGTCATCCAAAGCCGGCATTGCAAGCCGTGATATTAACTTTTTACTGAACCGTCTCGGTGTGACGGACCGCAAACGGTATGATTATGATTTATTGGAAAAAACCTATTTGGAATACCAAAATACACACTGTGACGATAGCAATACCATACAGATTTTACAACATATTTTTGCCGGAAAAAAAATTATGATTTTACTTCCCGGTCATTCCATCGTAAAATACAAGGACCGTATTTTACAATATTGCAAAGAAGAAAAACCAATTGTAATCAGTGTAAATCTTGTTTCCTCTGATTATCCGATTCATTATGCCTATTTCAGCAATAAAAACCGCTATCAGTATTGGCAGAGTGCAACTCATTTCACTGAATACAAAAAAATTGTAACATCCAACGTAACAACCATTGAAAATTCGGAACAATTTGTTGTTGATTTCGGGCGCCTGGTAAAATGTGGATGGGAACAGCTTGATAACTCAGGCATTCTGCTTCTTCGTCTTCTGGATTTAATGAACGTGGAAAGCATTGCAATCGCCGGATTTGACGGATACAGCCACAACAGTGATAACCCGAATTATATTCAAAAAGCAATGGAAAAAACAAGAAATACGCTAAACGCCGAAATGGCAAACAGAGATATACGAAGCATGCTGCAGGATTATATGCACACACGTTCCTGCCAGTGCCCGATTTCATTTGTTACACCTTCTCATTTTGAAAATGTAATCTGCCAAAAAGGAGACTGATATTATGTCAAAAGATTTGTCGAGTATTAAACTTTTTGTTATGGATGTGGATGGCACCCTGACTGACGGAAAAATATACATCGGTCCTCAGGGTGAAACCATGAAAGCCTTCAGTCCGAAAGACGGATTAGGGATAAAATTACTGCTTCGTCACGACATTATCCCCGCCATTATTACCGGACGGACTTCCGATATCGTGAAAAACCGCTGCCTGGAAATCGGTATCTCTATTCTGTTTCAGGGCATTCACGACAAAGCTTCTGTCTTGCTGAATCTCATGAACAAATATGGATTAAAACCGGAAGAGGTTGCCTATATAGGAGATGATATGAATGATCTTGCTCCCATGAAAATTGCCGGCGTAACCTTTGCCCCGGCAGACTGTGCCACGCAGTTATTACCCCATATAGATTATGTATTGAAAAATAAAGCCGGGGATTCTCCTGTCCGGGAAGCAATTGATATGATTCTTCAGGATCGTCTGACCGAGGAAAGCTATGCTGATTTATAGTTCTCCGCCCTGTCACAACGGCCACTGCAACGGGATACCAAAGCATCGATTACCCATACGATAAATTTGTTTATCAGATACAGGGCTAAACCTGCTGTTATCACAATAATCAGCAACAGCAAATTGGAAGCGGCATTGCCGTATTGTTCCACAAATCCTGCTAAAATCTTTTTTGCTATCCATTCCTGAACACAATAAAATTCGAGACTCATCATACCAAAGAAACCGAAAACACGGGTAAAAAAGATGGATATCCGACCACTGCGTACTCTGCCAAGTAATTCAAATCCCTTTGCCAGCAAAAGCGGCAAAGAAATAGAAATCAGAAAATTGGGAATACAGCAATTGGACACCGGCACTAAAATTTCCATTCCGTTCATATTAGTCTGATATGCAAGATATAATCCAAGCAGAAGCGTAACAGCAAGAGCTGCCCATGTTCCTTTTGTAAATCTCACTTTCCCTTCCCTACATAGCCATCCAAACAAAACACCTGCGATAAATATGGGAATTCGATTGGTAAAACCATACAAATCCTGACGCATTATATCTTTCAGAATCAGGGAAAACAAAAGCCATATTTCCAACACAACGGCTGTAAACAAATACTTATTTTTTGCCCGCCGGAATATGTAATAATACAGCGGAACAACCAGATAAAAAGTTATGATAGCCGGAACAAACCAGAGAAAAGAATAAATGTTAATTCGAAAAAACGCAACTCCCGTTATCACTTTTGCAAAAAACACCTTATCCCATTGATCAACAAAGGCAACAACCGCTGCCATAATCCAAAAAGGAAAAATAATTCTTTTTAAGCGATTATAATAAAATCTTAACAGGCTGTTCTTCTCGAGAGAGAAAACCATTCCCATGCCGGACAGAAGAAGAAATATGTCCACACCACAAAAACCGATTCTCTTTATAAATCGTTCCGTCTCCCATATAAAATCTCCATTTTGAGAGATAATCTGCCATTCATGTGTCATCAGAATCCACAAAGCAGCTATCCCCATTAAAGCCTGTCGATAATGAAACAGCAGTGACAAATCACTTCTTTTTTTCATATCCATAGTTCCTCCCCTGATAAAACAGCTTATTCTTCCCAGCTTTCTTCTTCCCTGGTCTCAAAATAAATCTGTTTTACTTCATCAAACACAATCTCATTCATTCTTATATCCGCATTGGCCTCTGCAATGTGGATGCCAAAAACAGCACTCTTCCAGTCCTCCGGAATACGAATGGCAAACCCTGCATGAAAATAACAGCGCAGCCGTTTTCCAAGAATAAATATCTGCTTTCTGCATGGATACTCCACGGAATTGATTCGTTTCCCGTCATGCTCCGCGAAAATATAATCATCCACTTTCATTGCATAAATCGGCGTGCAGAATCGTCCTCTCCACATACCGTTAAACTCAGGATTCTCATCATTTTCAATAATATGAAATAATTTCACCATTCTTTCTGACATTCGGGCGAGTTCCACACCTTTGTATACAAGAACACAGTCATTTTCTTTGTAAACACGTTTGGCACGTACCTGCTTCCCCGCCCGCATGGACAACATTCCTTCAATAATCGGCAGCGAGGTCGGAATCCTTAAAATTACTTTTACACTTATTTTCTTTAAAAGCTTTTGGAGGTCATCACGCAGTATGGCAAGCTCATCTTCCGTCAAAATTTCGTTTATCATTTCCTGCTTGCTTTTCATCATAATCAGACGCATATGATAAGCCACCAAAAACTGCACATATGGAATAATACGATGCTTTTTTTTGCGTGAATAATGAAACAGATTTCCAT
Organism: uncultured Eubacterium sp.; assembly: GCA_964524245.1. Classification (GTDB taxonomy): domain Bacteria; phylum Bacillota; class Clostridia; order Lachnospirales; family Lachnospiraceae; genus Eubacterium_F. The sequence continues at coordinate 10,482 of CAZGDT010000002.1, forward strand.
ACCCCGATTCAAGCAGGGTTGTATATCTCTCTTTATTTTTCCACGCTGTATCAACAAGAGATGTCTGATCTTCTCTCTTTCGGTAATAATAATGTGCTCCCTGAATCAATCCGTATTTACCTTCCTGAATAATTACCTGATTGATAGCAAGCGCATCCTCCCAGAAGTTCATGGATTCATCAAAAATCATCTGTTCCAGTGCTCTTTCTCTTAAAAAAACACCACCTACATAATATTGAGGATAATCTATATTTTTTTTAATATCCGCAACATCCGTTTCCTTAAAACGCCAATTAAGTCTGTGTTCTTTTTCCACTGCTCCAAAATAAATTCGATCCGTAGTCGCTATCTGTAATTCCGGGTGAGCCTCAAAAAAATTTACTGTCTTCTCTAAAACATCCTCTCCGAACCGGTCGTCAGAATCCAAAAAAGTAACCATTTCATCACCTGCTTCACGGCAAATACAAAGACCGGCATTACGCAGTGTGGAAACCCCCTGATTTTTATCATAATGCTTTAATACAATATTATCAGGATACTGTTTCTGATATTCCTCACAAACAGCGAAAGTATTATCCGTACTGGCGTCATCCAGAAGAATAAGGCGAATATGCTCTGCAAAAGACAATGTCTGATGAATGACACTGTCTATTGCTTCTTTTATATATTTTTCTGAATTATAAATTGGTACTATCACCGCTATCATAAACTTCCTCATTTCTCCCAGAGCATGATTGTTTTTCCAAATGATTTCTGAATATCCATTTCAAATGCTTTTTTCATATCCGCAATGGAACGAACCGGAACCACTGCTCCTACAATATTCGATAAATAATTAATAATTTCCGGATGTTCCCGATACAAGGCAACCGTTTTTTCAAAATCAACTTTTCCGCTCCGGCTGCTTCCAAAAATCCGAAGCCCCTTTTCCAGTACCATACGCGTATTAATCGGTACCGGATATTCCGATACACCAAGAATGGAAATCGTTCCTTCCGGCTTAATATAATCTATAATCTGATCAATCGCTTTTCCGGAACCGGCTCCTCCCACGCACTCAAATGCATGATCAAGTTCCAAATCCGACGGTATATCACTGACACGATATGTTCCATCTGCAAAGGTAAAATCTGACAGCTTGTCTTTACTGATTCCAAAAATATAAAGTTTGGTATCCGGAAACATTGTTTTGAAAAAAACGGCCGTAATATATCCTAAATTTCCGTCTCCCCAAATTCCTACAACTTTTCTTCTTCCATGCGCAATGCGGTCAAACCGTGAAAGTGCATGTACACTGACGCTGACAATTTCCGTAAAGGCAGCGACTTCTTTATCAATTCCCTCCGGCAGCAAAACAAGACGATCCTGTCTGATTTTTACATATTCCTGCATAAAACCATTGAATCCGCTTGCGCGGAATTTGCTTGAACGCAAATAATTTTCCGCAATATATTCATCCTCTTCCACCGGTGTGTTTGGTATCATCACAACCTCGTCTCCCGGCTTGAATTGCCCTAATGGGTCACGAAGCACTGTACCAATCGCCTCATGAATCAATGCCATGGGAAGCTTCTCCCGCAGAACATGATCCTCCCTGAGCCCCTGATAGTAACGCTGATCTGCATTACAAATGGAAAGATGTGTCGGCCGCACAATAACATCCTTATCCTGCAATCCGATATTTTCATATGTCACCTCAAATTTCCGAGGCGCAACCAACTGGTAAACTGTATTAAGCATTCGCCTTTAATCCTCCTGCTCTGACTGAATCAACGTCTCTGCCACACGCAAATCATAGGGATAGGTAATTTTAATATTCGACACCTCTCCCTCTACCAGATACACATCTTCACCTTTCATGACAAAAATCTTCGCCGCGTCGGTAAGAATCTGTTTTTCTTCTTCCGTTAAAGATTCGTACAAATCTTTTAATTTTTTCAAACGGAACGTCTGTGGTGTCTGTCCCTGATACATTTTACTGCGGTCCGGAACCGACGCAATCACTTTTCCATCTTCACTCTGAACAATCGTATCGGTTGCTGCCACTGCCGTGTCACATGCGCCGTATTTTAAGGCATATTCAATATTTTCTTCAATAATACGATGTGTTACAAACGGGCGAACTGAATCATGTGTCAAAATAATGGTTTCATCATCTGTTTCATAGTTTGCTTCAATATAAGAAATTGCATTCATGATTGTTTCATTTCGTGTCGTTCCGCCTGCCATAACGGCAATCCTGTCCGTCTCACCAAGATATTTCTTAATAAGATTCTTTGTATGGTGAATCCACTGTTCCGGACAGAGAACAAGAATTTTTTCAAACTTTTCATTGACATAAAATTTTTCAATCGTATGAATAATAATCGGCCTGTCGCCGATATTCATATACTGCTTTGGTTTTTCCACGTTACCCATGCGGCTTCCGATTCCGCCTGCCAACAATACTCCAAATACCATAATTTAGTAAAACCTCCCTTTTTTCTGTTTTCTAATCATATCATATTGTACCCGTCTTTTCAACTTATACCCCGAGGATATCTGTCACAGCCTTATTTGGCGATATCGGCTCCTGATAAGACATCTGACTGCAGAATTTCTTCTGTTCCCCGGTCAGAACATCTGTCTTAAACGCACACCCGCATAGGTTTTCTGCCTGCGGAAAATACATTAACGGATATCGGAAAGACATATATTTCTCAAAATAATTATCGTTGTACCGGCAGGCATAAACAGGCTTGTTCTGTATTGAAAAGGCAGACGCAAGCCGTCCGTTATTCGTTACAAGCACATCCGACAGATATAACAGTTCCGGCACCGGCAAAACACGATTCAGATATCCAAAGCAATCTTTATAACGATTGGACATTGAGAAAGCATTTTCCATCAATTGTTCACTGTTGGTAAACACAAACCAATCTGCTCCCAAACGTTTCGTAAATTCTTTTATGTCAAAACTTTCCCAATCTTTTCTTTTTTTATCCTTATCGCCGTAAATAATAATAGAAAGTATTTTCTTTCTTTTTGCCTGCGGAAAATAGAAAAAAATCCGGTCCTGTACTGCCGTACGACTTTCATGCTGAAGCGTATCCCAGGCAAATGGCAGTGCAACATTTTCAACCAACTCTCTGTTTTCCAGACGATAGGCTTTTTTGAACAGCTCTGCCGTGAATGGTGAGCCTGCAACAATATGCGTAAACCGCGCCATCGTATTTAAGTTGAATTCTCTTCCTTTTTCCTCCATCAGCAACATATTCTTGAACTGATAATCATAAGGAACTGCAAGAAGAATCCTTTTTCCGTCTTCAGACAGATTCTTCATATTCGCAGAAAGGGAGGCATCGACACAAATGGCATTTGTCATACCTTCCGCAAAACTTTTTTTTGCACGCCGGTAACCGTGTCCGGCCAGCGGATTACTATGCAGTTCATTATTCAAATAATAACGAAACATAATATCGCCGGCGTTTTGGCCCATAAGATGGTTTTTCACAAGCGAAAGATCATTGCTCAATCCCCGGCCGCGACTGCTCAGAAATGTAATTTCTTTCTTACTCATGCTGTGCCTCCTCCATAAAACGGTTGATTACCTCTGCAATACGTTCACAACTGTGTCCGTCACAGGCAGACATATACTTCTCAACAAATTTATCATATTTTTCTGTCAGCTCATCTTTCTTATCCGAACGAAGATATTCAGTAAGCGATGTCTGATTCTCATATACATCTCCCGGCAGGTCATCCGGATAATTGAGATAAAATCCACGATTATAATTCAATAAATCATAGCAGTAAAATGCTATCGGTTTCCGTAAAAGTGCATATTCAAATATTACGGAAGAATAATCCGTAATCAGCATATCCGAAATAAGCATCATATCATTCGTTGAAAAATCGCGCACTACTTTAATATTATCATATTCCTTCTCAACAATCTTATTTTTCATAATCGGGTGCGGACAAACGAGAAACATCTGATTCGGTAAAAGTTCCTTCGACAAACGGTCAAAATCCAAATCCGGCTTAAACTGCGTCCTGTCATCACCAATATCACGGAATGTAGGTGCATAGATAATGATATAACGGCCTCGGAACTCCGGATGTTGCTGATAAACTTTTTCCCGCGTTTTCTCTAACTGCTTTTCATCATAAAAGGCATCCGTACGGGGCGTACCCAATGCTTTTACTTTATGAATATCTATATCAAAGGCATCTGCATAGATGCTTCGTATTTTATCACTGCTCACGGATACCATGTTGTACTGGGCGTGATACGCATGATCAGCCGCAACAGACATGTTGGTTCCGCGCTGCCCGAATTTCTTAAATGCCCCACAGGCATGCCACAGCTGAACAACACGCTGACTCTGACGAAGCTGAAAATGACGGAGATACCGGTTATAGTCATCTGTTACAATAACGCGGCTTGTTATATTTTTGTAATACATATACAATTTGGTAATTGGATTATGCGGCAGCCGTCTGGCACAAATCACTTTTTTCCCTTTAATATACGGATACAGTGCTTTCGCATTTCCTTCCAATTCACCGTCTTTACGCACGGTATAAAACAGCACCTGATTTTTTACCGGATAACGTCGTAAAAAGGATACAATCTTTCGGAAAAAAATCTGTCCGATATTCTTAGACGGAAAACGAAGCATTTTTGGCATCACCTCGTTCAAATCCGGAATAAGTTCCTGACTGTTCAGATCCGCTTTCCGATCCACAAGGTATTCTTTCATCATGGGAATTGACTCCGGTGTTCCTACATAATCAATATACGTTTCTTCCAAATCTTCATAAAAGACAATTCCATCATTCATGAACGTAAAATAGCCGCGTGCATACAGTTCGGGAAGATGAGACAACAGACTTTTTTTCTCATCAAATTTTTGCATTTTCAAAAAATCCGTCCGAAAGAATTTATTGGTCAATGTATAGTCCATATCCAAATGCGGGTTTTTTTCATATCCGGTTTTGACTGAATTCAAAGCCACCGTACTGAATAATACCGCCTGCATATCGCCAAAATTACGGTGATAAATCAATTCCGTGATAAAATCAGCCGGTGATTTTATGAAATTTTTTATAATCCATTTGAACGCATTATTTGAGTAACTGACTTTGGCATCCGCAAATGTAATATAAGGTGTCT
>CAZGDT010000002.1:15739-26195 GCA_964524245.1 uncultured Eubacterium sp.
AACGCATTATTTGAGTAACTGACTTTGGCATCCGCAAATGTAATATAAGGTGTCTCCGCTTCTTTAAGTGCCTGATAATATAACTCATCCCTTGTTTGTACATCAATAAAAAACATATTGGACTGAAGATAATCGGCTTCTTCCACTGCTCTTTTCCATTTTGCCGGCATTAAAATCTGAATACCAATTAAATTCTGCAATGTAAGGCTTTGAACAACCTGTAACAATTCTTCTTCCTGGTCATCTTCTCCAAAAAGTGCAACCGTAAACCATGCATTTTCGAGCACATCCTTATCCTGCACGGCAAGCCGGTCCAAGCCAACTTCCGGATGTGAATCACGAAGAAGTGAGATGTCTCTCATATCCAACGTGGCTAATTTCGCATTCATTTCCTCTACCAGATGTTCCACCGTATCTTTTGAAAGTGTCCAGAATTTTGCGTAAAACTGGTCCAAAAGAATCTGAAGTTCCTTACGGTTAATTTCATTTAAGTATTTATGAATTTCATCATTATTATCTTTAACTTCCTCTATTGTCTGATACTGCGGATAATCTATAAGAATACTTTCTTCTGCCGCCTCCGTAATCAGCCGGTGCGCTTCAATGTAATCCCGAATTTTCCCCGGTGAAATGGATGCCGTAATGGATTCTGCTTCCCCGTCATACATTCTCCGATAGTGAAAAATCACTTTATCAAGCCCGGTAATGCGATTTGCCCGATACACATAACGCATCAGGAACGCACCATCCTCCGAATAGGAAATAGGCGGAAGACGCAAATCATTTTTTTCAATGACAGAACGGCGAAATAGTTTGTTGCACAGGGAAAATGTCCACAGAATCTGTGGCTCATATTTGTCAATTTTATCCATCTGTACCAAATCATTAATTCCGTTTACCGGAAAAGTTTTGAAACGGTTAAAAATGTCATATTTGGCAATTACCAGATCCGCTTTTTTTGCTTTTGCACGATTATATAATTCCTCCAATGCATCAAGCTCCAGCACGTCATCCGCATCAAAAAAATAAACATAATCTCCTTTTGCAACATCAAGCCCGGCATTTCTGGCAGAGGAAGGCCCGCCATTTTCTTTATCGATTACCGTTATGTTGGCATAACGCTTTTCATATTCCCGCAGGATATCAATTGTTCCATCAGAAGACCCATCATTCACAATAATAATTTCATAATCATCAAGGCTTTGATTGGCAATGCTTTCTAATGTCTCTTCCACATACTTTTCTGCATTATAAGCAGCCACAATTACGGAAACTTTCATGATGGTTCTCCTTCCTCATTTTTCTTTTCGGCACAATATACATCACGCACAATGTAAATCGGCCGGTCTTTTATTTCTGCAAACAGAACGGCGATATACTCGCCAATAATACCGATTATCATCAGGGTAATGGCAAACATGAAACAAAGTGCAACAATAATGGTAGAATATCCTGCCGGTGCTCCATTAACAATTTTATTTACAATTGTAAAAACCATTAATATAAATCCACATAATGCAACAAATAAGCCGGAATATATTCCGAGTTTTAATGGAAGATCTGAAAAACTGCATAACGCATTAATGGAAAAATGAAGGAGCTTACGAATACTGTATTTGCTTTCTCCCGCTTCTCTCCGTCTTGCCTCAAATTCCAGGGTTGTCCTTTTAAAACCGACACTTTGTACGTAGCCGCGCAGATAGCGGATTTTTTCGCGATAATCCTTTCTCAAAACTTCTGCAACATTAGAAGCAATCGCAAAGAAATCGGAAGAATTATTTTCAAATTTTACCGGGGACATTAAATTCAGTACTTTGTAAAATGCCGCTGATGTTATTCTCTTAATCAAACCTGCATCTGCATTTTTTGTACGAATCATGGAAACCACTTCGTAACCTTCTTCAAATTTTTCGATAATATCCGGTATACTTTCAGGCGGATGCTGTAAATCTGCATCCATGCATACTATGGCATCTCCCTCTGCGTGGTCAATCCCGGCAATCATGGCTGCTTCATGACCAAAATTGCGTGAAAAGTCCACCACCTTAACTTTAGCATTCTTACCTGCAAACTCCTTCAAATGCAGAATACTATTATCTGAACTGCCATCATTTACAAAAACCAGTTCATAATCCCACTTACATTGTTCTAATACAGCAACGGTAGTATCATAAAAACTTTCCAACGACAGTTCTTCGTTATATACCGATACTACAACAGAAATCATTTTTTGGTCTTTCATACTTTACCCCTCCACAGTTACTGTTATTTCTTTTTTGTACTGTATTCCCAGACAGCTTTTAATTCTAAATCATTTGGTAAATCATAAAAGAGCTTGTATCGTTCAATCCACGGCTCCCACTCCGGCGTGGCTGTCCACAGATACGATTCGTATGGCAGATGGCGTATTTCAACAGATGTTTTTCCGGCCTCTACCTGCCTTTCAATACGGGCAAGTCTTTCATGATCAACCTGATAAATAGATGAAAAAATATTAAAGTAAAATGCAAGCCCTGCAATACTAACGGCAATACATATATTTCTGAATGCTTTTCCCTTTAATATCATTGTTACGGATTCATTTTCCAATTGGCATCCTAACTCCAGCAAAAGCATCACAAACAACATATAAGTTGCAAAAAAGCATCTCTCACCAATCGGATTAACTACCAATAGCGGTGCCGCTACGCAAAGAATCCCGGCATTCCAAAATAGTAATTTCCAAAGACAATTTTTTCGAATTCCTGCCCAAACAGAAAAAGTAATCAGCGAAAGCATGTATAATACCACAAAAAACGCTTCCATGTATAACAATCGGTTCTGCTTTGTATAAGTGGATATTCCAAAAGATGACAACAAAGCCCATACGTTGAACCCTGTCATTATGGTCAGGCACACTTTGACCGTCCACTCTTCTTTTCGACTTTTCCATGCGTTCGAAAGCTGATAATACAAGAGAAAGCAGACAATCAGTATTGCTAAATTTACCCACACATTATTTAAGCACAAGTGCTTTGCAATTTCCTGTACATAATTTTCAAGGGCACGGCTTACTATTCCTCCATCTGCCATCTGGCGGTATCCGTCCCTATTGTCGGCTATATTGTGATACGCTTCGTTCGAAAACATCATGACAGCGCCCAAAACAGTTCCCAGTAAATAGGATACGTGAGAGGCAATTATTTTTCTATGTTTGGCAAATATATAAATTATGACACCTGCCGCCAAAACAACATTGTATATTGTCAAATGCTCTACAATTAATGTGTTTACAATCCCTAACAAAAACAAAGGAATACAGTGCCACAATTTCCTGCCCGGCATATTTTCTTCCAGGGCAGGATAGACATAGGCAATAAAAACCAGGGTTAAAAACGCGGATGTCACATAGTTGGAATATCCGGCTGTCCAGACTACAGCCTGACGAAAAATCAGTTTAGGCATCAGAACGAGGGCAACGCAGCTTACATAAAACACCCATTTACGATTAAATATAACTTCAGCCAGATACACGATACCCGTAAGACAGAATGCCATAATCAGGGTTTTTACTAAATTGGAACGTGTCATTGCAAGAACGATAAGATTTCCGACATAACGCCCATTGTAATTAGCAAAACCTGATTTTAAACGCTCGATCCCGATCTGACTTCCCCATGCCCAGTCATCTCCCGTATAAGGGAATAACCAGCATAATCCGGCAATAAGGAAAAAACATATACCGTAACGAATCCATTTATTTTTTTTCATTTCTTTCCTCCAACTCCTGCAAAAATTTATTCTTTGGTACTTTCTTCACAAACATATCTCCAAACACAAACCAATAGGCAAATGCCGGGAAAACTTCAAACGGAAGAAACAAGCACTCCGTCAACGTCGCCACAACAAAACCGACGGCAATTGCCGGTATTAAAAACGCATATGTGGCATTTTTTCTTCGCTGGGTCAGATAGAATTTCAAAGAAAATCCAACACCAAGAATTGTTATTATGCCATAGAAAAACATACTCAATATGCCATACGTATACCCAAACTGAATCCAATTATTATGCGAATGGTTTTTCTTTTCTCCATTTACTACCATGGACGTTGACCGGTGTCCCTGATAATTCATCTTGCTCAAATAGGCAAGGTAAATGTCAATCCGTCCGTTCGTTATGGCATTTAGGCCTTTTGAATATTTTATATTGTACCACAATCTCTCTATGGAATTCTCCGGTACAATTGTTTCACTGTCTTCAGTCTCTTTTGATGCTTTCTCTGTCGTGACCTGTTCCGATTCTCCATACTCCGGAACTACCACTTCACCCGGATCACGTACCGGATCATGAATTTCACTTCCATAATAAGTTTCGCCCGTAAATACAATCGGATGATTAATCATGTCAGGAATTTTTTTTAGACATATTCCAAATATGGGATAGCATACTACACAAAAGATACAAAGAAATGTCAAATTGCTTAAAAATGATTTCCATGTATGACTTTTGGCAGACAGGTAAATGCGAAGTCCTATCCACATAATGATAATGAATGCTATCGCAACAATGGATGTTCTCGCTTGTGACTTCTCCAAATAAAAAACACAAAGTGCCACTCCGATGTAGGTAATAATGTTCTTATACCGGGGACGCCCGGTTTCCACATACCAGTCAATATCAGATAAGAACACGGCTACAATAATAAACAAATAAAGGGCAAATGTATTCGGATTTGTAAAAATCCCGGCATATCTTGCCCCATCATGTTGTGGCCGGAATAAAAAAGAAATAACGGCCATAATGGCAAATGACCACTTTATGGCGTCCTTAAAGCATTTCCATAATAAATCTTTTCTCGTATGATTCTGCCAGACAAAAAATACAGCCGTAAATACCAGGGCGAGAATCAAGCCCAATCCACACATCTTTTTAGGAACCAGAATATCTGAGACCGTAAACACCAGGCACATGGCAAACCAGGCAATCCAAAGTGATCTTCGCCAGTGAATACGAACCAGAGAGCGGTCTAATGAAAGAATGGCTATCGCAAACATCAATAAAATGCCGCAAACGGTATTGTAAAAATAGCTCTCTTTATGAAGTCCATAACGGACAACGCAAAACAGAACCAGGTCAGTCACAAAACAAAGTGTAATCAGACGATATTTTACCCTGTCATGTATCCTGCCCACAATGGGAATCCATGGTTCTAAAAGAAAAATAAATAAATCCTGTAATTTACCAATCACTTTTCTTCTCCACTTATCCGCAACAAACGACCGCCTATAGCGGTCGTCTGTTATCTCTTTTACTACTCAATCGTATCATTCTTGTCTTTGGACGATTCCGCATCTTCCGGTGTCTCGTTCATGACTTTATTGATTCTCTTCGTGATTTTACGCACTGAATTTTCATTTGGCTCACATACGTACAATGCTGTAGAACGAATGGAAAATGTGGTTTTCTTTGCTCCGGTTCCTTCCGCATTGGCATATGATATCTTCCATTTCGCCATATCGTTCAGCTGCATATTGCAAAGAGATACAATTTTATCCTTGGACATACTGGTCTGGAACATGGACTTCGACTCCTTCAGGAGAGAAGAGAAGTTCGGCAGAACAGAAGAGGACATAACCTTATTCAAAATCGCTTCGATCATGTGCTGGTGATCTCGTCCGCGCTGATAATCCCCGTTTGCAAAATGATGTCTTTCACGGCAGAAAGCAAGAGCTTTCTTTCCATTTACCTTATTATAACCCTTCTTGAATTTATAGTGCGTGCCGGCACCATGCGGACCCCAGTCAGAAATAAAGTCATAATCCGAGTATACTTCGACTCCTCCGAGCAAATCCACTATTTTCTTCAGGCTTGTGAAATTCACACGCACATAATAATCAATCTCAATGTCATACAGTTTTTCCAGTGTATTGAGCGAGCAGTCCACACCATAAATTCCGGCATGAGTCAACTTGTCCGGAATACCTCCGGAATAGGACTTGCCTCCTTTGGAATACAACGGTACATAATAGTCACGTGGTGTCGACGTCAGCAATACCTTTTTCGTGACCGGATTGACTGTCGCAATAATATTTACATCACTCCGGCTGGTCTGATCTATCTTTCCGTACACATCAATACCACTTATATACACATTAAACGGCTTCGTCGTTACATCTGTATCCGCAATCGGTTCCACTTCCGATTCAATCTGACTTGTCTCCAATTCTCTCGTATCTGTTTTGAATGTCTGATACTGTTCGTTTACCGTATCAACAAAGCTCTTGTTTAAGACAATCGCCTGTACTTCTTTGGCATAAAGCGCATCCACCAGGGTCATCGGGTCATCGTATTCCACGGTGCTCAGTGTTTTTCCGACCTTCCCGGCCGCTTCACTTAACGCTTTATCCGTATTTTCCCTGTCCTGTGAACGGAGAATACCAAACGAATAATCCTTGGCATCTGCCAGTGTCTGCGCCGTATCCTCTTTCATGACATAGTATGAAATCACATCAACTTTAGTCGTTGCACCGCCCACATTCTGCAAAGCAGCCATGCTTTCCCTTACATAATTTGCTCCAACGAGGAAAATCGCACAAAAAAGAACGGCAAGTATGCGTCCAAATACATAACTGGAATCCGTCATCTGACTCAATACCTGATACACAAGAAGCAGCACTGCTGCAATCACTAAAGGTATCATGTATTTAATCGGTGCCAGTCCTGTCATTCCAACATATATACAGAATAACAAAGACACCAGAAACTGCAAAATTATTATTACAACACTTATTTTTCTTTTTATTAATGTTTTCACGGTAACCCTCCGTTCTCAAATTGGCCTGTCAACACGCCTACAACATTATATCTCATTATTCATCAAAAATCAATTCAAAAAGTCGATTTGTTGCTTCTTTGTCAAGATAGGAAAATGTTCTTTCCCGGAACTGTTTTACCACCTGACTGTCAAAACTTTTTTCCTGCCGGATTTTTTCCAGTTCCGACTGCGTGTACGCAACAGGTCCCGGAACAAACTCAGCGTAATCTTCGTAAAATCCTCTCCCATTTTTTTGAAACTCCTCATAATCATAAGGATAAAAAATCATCTCCCGATCCAACAGGCAGTACTCAAAAATGATAGATGAGTAATCCGTAATCAGCTGTACGGAGACAACGAGAAGCGTTGCCACACCGGGATACTCTGAAACATTGACAACTTTTCCTTTATATCGTTCCCACAATGAATCAGGACAATTCGCCGCTACATGCGGATGCAGACGAACTAAAAGCACTTCGTCTTCTTCCATAGAGGCCGCAAAGGAATCCAAATCCAACCCCAACACCGGTTTGTCAACTTCCGAATCCCGAAAGGTAGGGGCGTATAATATACACCTTTTGCCGGCAAGAGAGGGATATATCTTATAAAACTTCTCTTTCCACGAATCCCACGATGTTTCATCTAACATTAAATCCGTCCTCGGAAGTCCGATGATATATATTTTTTCCTCCGGTACGCCGAAAGCACTTCCGTATTGACGCTTCGTCTGTTCTGAGTTAACAATCAGATGCGTCAGCCGCCTGTTTGCCTTTGCCGCCAGACGCGCCACCTCTTCGGTATCTGAATCCAAACCAAACTTTTTTATTGTTCCCGTTCCATGCCAAAGCTGAACTACTTTAACCTGTGTGGAAAACCGCGTATACGCCATTGGCATAAATTCATTATCCAGAAAAATCACGGCTGCCGTCGCCATATGAAATGCCTTGCCGAAAAAGAACGAAAAAGGATGCCGGATGCCATCTCTTTTTGTCAGAAAGATACATTTTTTCTCCGGCATCTTCCGTTTTACGGCTTCTGCAACAATACCGATGTTCCCCTCACTTCCATCATCATGAGTGGCAACAAAGAAAATCTTATCGCGATTTATGGGAAACAGGCGAAATATCGTAAAACAGGCCGCAAACAAGTAATAACCAAGCTTCTTAATCATCATATCAGTCTTTCATATTCAAATCATTTTTTATTTTTGTAGTCGAAATGCCTTCCGTCCGGGGAAGATATACAACTTCACAGTATTCTTTCAAAAAGTCAAATTTACCTTCCCAATCATCACCCATGACGAACACATCCACTTCGTTGTCAACAACATCTTTGACTTTCTGTTCCCATGTGTATTCCGGAAGTACCTTGTCAACATATCGAATCGCCTCCAAAATCTGCTTGCGGTCCTCAAAAGAATGATATGCTTTTTTCCCTTTACCGGCATTAAACTCATCGGATGATACGACAACAATCAGATAATCCCCCAAAGCTTTTGCACGACGCAGTAAATTGATGTGCCCCACATGCAGCAAATCAAACGTTCCATAAGTAATTACTTTCTTCATTTTGTATTCCTCCTAATCGTTTTCACTCATCTTTGCTTCGTATACACTGACAACATCTTCCACCTCTCCCTGCGCAATAAGACGTCCCTGCTCCAATAAAATTCCTTTATTGCACATGCGCAGCACCTGACTCGTGGAATGCGACACGAAAATCACCGTTACCCCTTTATCAAACATACTTTGTACCCTTTTTTCGCATTTTTTGCGAAATTTAGCATCGCCGACACTGAGCACTTCATCCAAAATCAATATGTCAGGCTCAACTATCGTCGCGACGGAGAATCCAAGGCGGGCACGCATACCGGAAGAATAATTTTTTACCGGTACATCGATAAAACTTCCCAACTCGGAAAATGCCACAATTTCATCATAACGTTCCTGTAAAAATTCTTTACTGTATCCGAGCATGGCTCCATAAAGATATATATTTTCCGCTCCGGTATACTGTCTGTCAAAGCCGGCTCCAAGTTCCAGCAGGGGAGCAATCTTTCCGTTGGTCGTTACGGAACCTTCCGTAGCTTTCAATACACCTGACACTACTTTTAACAGCGTACTTTTTCCGGCGCCGTTAAGTCCCATAATGCCGACACGGTCACCTTTCTGCACTTCAAAACTGATATTGCGAAGAGCCCAAAACTCCTGAAACATCAATTCTTTTTTTATCATTTTTATTACATATTCTTTTATATTATCTACCTTCTCAGAACTGAGATTGAATTTCATGCTGACATTGTCAACTTTCATTGCTAACGGCTTCTTTGTCATAATAACCTCCAATTTTTTCACCCTGTTATCTAAATATTCAAAATAAAGGAATCCTGTTTCCGATAAAATACATACATTCCGATCAATAGTGTAACAACAGCAAATACAGACGTGTACATCAGCAATACCATGTCAAACGGCTGTCCAAAGAATGCACGTCGAAAATTATCAATCACGCCAAACAGCGGATTAATTTTTACGAGCTTTTGCGTTGATCCGCTCATATTGCTGACAAAATAGAATATTGCACTACAATACATGATAAGCATCAGCATAACGCTCCACAGATATTCAATGTCTCGGAAAAAGACACATAAGGTTGATAGAATCATCCCGATTCCCATTGCTAAAACAAACAGATTCAAAAGCGGAATCACGGACATAAACATATATCCGTTAATTGGCGCATTATACTGTCCGGTCAAAAGGAAAAATACCATTACCCCGAGCAGTACAACAAGTGAAATCAGGAAAATAACAAAATTCGCCAAAATGCCGGAAAACGGATAAATGTATTTGGGTACATATACCTTTTTTATCATGGCACCATTGGCCCGAATGGATTTCATGGCGCTATTGGTTGCCGAGGAAAAAAATGAATATAACAAACGCCCGGTCAGGACATATATAGGAAACGGCACACCCGCGAACGCAGCGTCCGTGCTATTCCTTCCCAGAAGACTTCCGAATACGATTGACAACACAATCATCGTAAGTAAAGGTTCAATCAAGGTCCATAACATTCCAAGATAGGAACGCCGATATCTTAACTTAATGTTTTTCTTAACGAGCTGTCCAAGCAAATACTTGTATTTACAAAAATTGTTTACAAATTGAATCATCCCAAAATCCGTCCTTTGTTTATTTTCAATTAATTGATTATAGCACTCTTCCTTTAATTTCGTCAACCTGGGTCATGGAATTTATCGTTTTGATTGACATATTTTTCTTTTATGATACCATTAAAAGGAGCTTTTTTATGCAATAAAATAAGAATGGAGATACTGAAAATGTCTATCTATAACATGGAAAAACAACACAAATTAGGCAAACTTCATGCATTAGAAAGAATTTGTATGCTGTTGGATAAGGATTCCTTCCGTGAAATCGGGTCTAACATTACGAATCTGGAAGATGCCTTCAATATTAAGAAGGGACAGTTCCCTTATGACGGTGTCATCACCGGCTACGGAACCATCGGCGGACAGAAAGTTGTAATCTATTCCGAAGACTTTACCGTCATCGGCGGTACTCTCGGCAAGCAGCACGGATTCAAAATAGCAAATGCCATCAAAATGGCAATTGAGAACCGCTGCCCCGTTATCGGC
>CAZGDT010000003.1:0-23688 GCA_964524245.1 uncultured Eubacterium sp.
AACGGTATCATGAATCGCATCCAAATCCTGTGCTTTCGCACGCTTAGCCAGGTCAAATTTACCGGCTGTGGCACCATTTTCAGCATCTACACGCATTTCCAGATTTTTCTTTGTAGAATCCGTTACGACTTCACCCAGAAGCTCCGCAAATTTGGCTGCATGTTCTGCTTCTTCCCATGCTGCTTTTTCATAGTAAAGTCCCACTTCCGGATATCCCTCACGATGTGCTACACGTGCCATTGCAAGATACATACCCACTTCCGAGCATTCTCCCTCAAAATTAGCCCGAAGGTCAGCAATGATATCCTCACTGACTCCTTTGGCAACTCCGACAACGTGCTCCGCTGCCCACTCTCGTTCTCCTGTCTGTTCCTTAAATTTCTCTGCCGGCGCCTTACATACCGGACACACCTCCGGTGCACTGTCTCCTTCATGAACATAACCACATACCGTACATACAAATTTCTTCATTTTTTACACTCTCCTTTTTGATTTTTTGAATCGTTACAAACGATTATAAACAGTTTTCACATTTTCCGTAAAAATAAATCTCATGACCTTCAATTTTTCCGGGGAACACAGCATCCGCTCTGGCATCCAAATCAGAATCTGATGGCAGTTCCAAATCTCTTACATTCCCACAATTCCGGCAGATAAAATGATTGTGAGGCTCCGTTGTGGCATCAAAATGCTCTACTCCGTCACCACAATTGATTCTGATAATCTCACCGCAATCCGCCAGCAGATTCAGATTCCGATACACTGTCCCCAGACTAATCTTCGGAAAATCTTCGCGAACCTTCTGATAAACCTGTTCCGCCGTCGGATGAGCTTTTGTTGAACGCAGACAGGCTAATACCGCTTCCCGCTGCCTGCTAAACTTCATGCCAGCCATTCGCCATGCTCCTTTTTTAATAATGATAACTATTACTATTTTATGGTAAAACATTTTTTTTACTTTGTCAAGCTTTTTTTAAGACAAAACTTGCGATATTTTGCAATATCCTATTCACATTCGACTTTTTTCAACATAATATGAATTAACAAAAAGAAGAAGGAGTTCCTATGAACCTTTCAAACAAACCACTTGCAATGGCCTATGTTCCATGGCAGACATTTGAGAACGTCATGGACGGCAGATGCGGAACAAAACAGGGTACGATTTTTGAGGATCTGATTTTTCCATTTGTTGGTTCTCAGGCTGCATGTCAGGCGAGAAATACGGCAGCTAAATCAAATTGCAGTTCCTGCGGACGTTATGGCAGCAAACAATCCTGCCCGCAAAACAACTCCTACGGAAGGAGAGGTGACTATTAATGTTCGATAACAGAAATTCGAAAGAACAAAAAATGATGGCTGTCCGGGAAACCGGGTTCGCCCTTCTCGATTCCGGATTATATCTGGACACCCATCCATGTGATGGAAAAGCACTGGATTATTTCAGCAAATATCAGCAAATGCACAAAGACGCCGTATGCGATTACGAGAAAAACTGTGGTCCTTTAACCATTTCCGGCGTTGATACCAATGATGGCTGGACCTGGACAGAAGGTCCCTGGCCATGGGAAGGGGGGTGTAATTAATGTGGACGTATGAAAAACGTTTACAATATCCGGATAATATCACAAAAACGAATGCAAAAATGGCAAAGGTAATTATCAGCCAGTTCGGTGGACCGTTCTGCCGAGAGTTATAAGCACTCTTAACAGCAATGTTATTCTATATTTCTTTCACTTTTTTCAAGCTAATCCACTGCCACTTACCGCCTTTTTTATCAAGCAAACGTCCCCATGCACCGGCAACTTTGGAAATCTTAACAATATCTCCCGTCTTTATACTGCCAATCTTGTTGCCCGGTTTAACACCCTTTGACGAACGGATGGCTGCTGCCTTTGTCACTTTAGCCTTGTACTGGTAGTTGTGAACAATTTTATTATGAAGATGTTTCCATTTCAAATTACCTTTTCCAATTATAGGCTTCGGGCATTCCTTGCCATTAACATCCCAATGACGGATGATCGTCTTTGCATTCGGACATCTTTTCTGAATATACAACACCAATTCACGAATTGCAAGCATCTGCTCCCAGTTTACTCCCTTTGTACAATCACACAATTCAATAGATACGCTATTAGCATTATTGCACTTTCCATAACAGGAACCGGCACCATTCTTTTTCGTAAAGAAATGGCCAACAGCCCAGGCAATACGCTCCATCGGTACAGATTCCCAAATCTCCGGAATTTTATCTACATAAAAATGCGCACCTGCTTCCCTGGTATTACCTGTTGCATAAAAATCTGCATTGTTTTTTGCCGTATCCCCTTTGTTTCCGGTAAAGTGAATCACAATATATTTTATCTCACTCAAATTTCTTTTCCCGCCATAACTAATCGATTTTGCCATCCGTTTATTAATCTTCATTTACATTTCCCTCCTTGTCTGCCTTCTGTTGCAGCACATCAATTGATTTTCTTATCACCGTCGGAAGTTTAATTCCCATCAATCCGGCATTTTCCACTATGGAAATCAACTCATTTGTAATAAATCCTATGACAACTGCATCCCGAATATAGTCCGTCCCGATTGCTAAATCAACTCGATATGCTATCAGAACAAATACGAGAGACATACCCTTTCGACACAATCCTTTCCATCCGGCACGCGATTCCAGTGCACCGGTCTGTGTTTTATTACTCTGCCTGAACACGCCGGCAACGAGTAATCCGGATATGTAATCTACCGTCATGAAGATAAGCAATGTTGTCATACCGGATGTCCATCCCCCGAAAAAAGATACCACTGCGCTTCCTATCAATCCGCACATTGTACAAATCATCTGTTTCATTCTGTAGTCACCCCTTTGTTTTTTCTCAGTATAGCAAAGGAACCGGGGAATTTACCCCCTAGTTCCCATGTGTCCTTATTCTTCATTCCATTTTTCAAATATGTCGTTCGTATAAATACATTGACCCTTTATTTTGAGTTTATATAACTTTTGTATGATAATTTGTTTTTCATGTGTATTTTTAGCACCCTGAAACTTTTTCTTGTACTCAGATGATAATTTTGAACGAATGGAAGCAAATGCCTTCTTCTCCTTCTTGTCATCGCTAAGTTCATGCTTTTCATCATCCTTTTCGATTTTCGTCATTGCTTCCTCATACATCTGCTGCAAAATTATATCTGCATTTTTATCCTCTCCTTCTTCTATTGCCCTCACCAAATCCTTTTTTTCATACAATGGCTTTTCCTCAGACGCCCCCTTTGCAGCTGTGCTTTCACTTCCCTCCAATTTCTTTTGTACTGAATTTACTGCACCTACAATTTCATTATGAGTAAATCCAATACTCTTTAATTTATTATAAATTGTCTTGTAAGTGTTCAAATTCCCTGCTTTCTTTGCAAATGCCGCCTTCTTTATGTCTTCATTATTATCCGCGAGTTGTTTACGCACATAGGATTCTATATCCCCCTGACCTTTACCTCGCGCCAGGATTTTCTTTTTGTACTCCTGTTGTCCACCTTTATCCTGATTAATAATAGCATTGTATAGTTTTTTCCCATACACATTTAATGACGGTTCTTCTTTTCCTGTTTCATAGGACAAAAAGCCGCTTCCCGACACAATATCCGTAACATGACGCTGTATCGCTTCCGTGATATTTATTGTGTTGGTGACGGGGGCACCTGTTAAATTCCCCAGATTCCCCACAAGCTTTTTTGTAGATAGCATAAAATTTTCTTTGCCCTTTTCAATCTCTTCTTCATCACCCGCACTCATTTTTTTAATCGATTTCGCCATCCGAACGGCATATTCTCCAACGTCATTCACACTTTCTACCGTTGCAACCTCTATTCCATAATAATCGTCTCCGACAGTTAATGCCTTCCCCAGTTCATACACTTTATCGGCCAACGGTATACTTCCAAGCATTGCCGTCACAAAATTCTCTTTCAGCGTCTCCAGAATTGCTTCCTCTGTAATTTCCTCTTCGTCATCCCGATATGAATTCATTTTATGTAATACTCCTCCGGCAACAAATGCTAACGCAGAAAACATCATTGCCTGAACAATCTGACTGCTCCATGCTCTGGCAAATTCCTTCCTTGCTTCTTTAATTTTGGCCTTGTCCTTCGTTTTTAGCTGTGCTTTCAAATTCCCGAGTGAATCATACATAATTCCTAAATTCTGTAAATTCTGCGACATAAACATAAAAATCATTTTGACTCCCTGCTTAGGGCTTCTTAACAAATCACTGCTTTGCATTACGGTATTCATAGATTGTGTTTCCTCTACGCTCCTATTAAATATTTCCGCTGTCTTTCTATAATACTCATCACTTCCTTTTTTTAAGTTTTTATAATTGTCATCTACATAGTATTGTGCCGCATACCAAAATCTTCCAACCATTGCCACATCAACAGCCTGTATTGCATCCTTAACTTTACGAATCCCGGGTAATTGAGCAAATGAGCTCATATCCCGGATATCAGCCAGTTCCTTCGTTCCATTCCCTCTATTTCGGTCCCATAAAATCGGAGTATACTTATCAATCAATTCTCTCTCTGCCTTACTGAGCGGCAAATTATTTTTCCCGCCACGCACTGCTGCCTTTCCCGTTGCCTTCCAACCTACAGTAGCTGCAACTGTCGGGAAAGCGGAAATCTGTTTTATAATTGTTGATATGTTTGCAGTCAAAACCGAAAATGCATAATTTGACCGTATCTTGTCCATGAAATTAGGTGGCTGCACCCTTGCCTCCTGCAAATCAGCAAGCATATTTTCAATATAAGAATATGCTGCTTTTCCCCACGTGTTCTGAATCATCTGTTTCACCGACTTTGTCGGCACCATATGAATCCTATCACTATTTGTTTCGTCTTCCGGCAAACTCATCTCATAGTCCGTCACATTAATCAGTTTATTAAAATTACGAAGCGGTATCGCCAAACCGCCAAACTGAGATACCTGCTTTATCGTATTTTGTGATGTATCCGCAATGCTTTCCAGCACAATCGGCAATTCAGAATCTATGCGGCTCTTCAAAAATCCCATTCCCTCTATGGTTTTATTAAATTTCACTGTTTCAACATCTGCGTTCACAAAATCTCTGTCAACTTTAATTGGATAATAGTTTTTTTCTGTTGCTTTCTTAAATCCATACAACTCCATTGATGTGTCATTAATTACGCGCCCGGTATACTCATGAAACAGCCTTTTGAAACTTTTCAGCATCTGCTTTTCCTCTACTGACATTTCCATTTCCATAGCATCTACTTTTGCTTTAGTAATTCCTTTTACAAGTTTAATATTTTTCGTATCATATGCACCTGCTATGTCACCTTTGGCATATAGCTTCATGTCAGGAACTTTTAAACCGCCATATCGCATATGTTTCATGTTGCCTTCGTTCATTCCATGCATTACAATCGCCATTCGCATTCCCTTTGTTATCATTACTCTGCTTCCGTCTTTATAGCAAAGTCCGCTATCCACCATTCCCTTCTTTGTATCCATCTGCTTCATCAGTTTCTGCAGAGACTTCTCCTGAAAGGTTGCGCTCGTTATGTTTTCTGCTTCCTGCTGAATCCGAAGCATTTTTCTCTGTCCTTCATTCAAATCCTCATACGCCCGCATAAGCGCGCCGCCATGATAGCCTGAAATCCGTCGAAAAAAGCGATACGGATTTAATAAGTTCCCCACTGCCGCATGAAAACTTCTACCAATCTTATGATTTGCTGCCCAATCAGATATGCCTTTAGCATCCTCAAGTTCCTGCATAACGCGCTTTCCTTCGTCACGTACATCCTTATACTTATTCTCTCGTATAAGTTTTGTTGAGCGGCGAATCAATTCGTATATCTGCTTCATGGCATCATATACCTGTTCCAGTTCTTTTGCAGTCAGCTGATATATATTCTTCCCTTCTGTTTTCTCCTTCAAATAATCCAGATAATAGGATACAGACGAATCATAGTCCGCTGCATAAATCGGATCTTTTTTTATCCCTTCAAACGCAATCCTTGCATGGTCCAGCAGCCTATACAATGTTGTACCCTCTTTTGCACCAAGATTCACCGTATTGCAATCATCAAATCTTTTGGTACATACATGGTTTCTGTTGGCTTTAATATCATTTGCCTCATCTGCTTATGCAAACGGCGAATCTTATTCTTTGATTCTGTTTGTTTTCTCTGCTCTGATAAATTTTTACGGTATTGCCGATTCTCAATCTTCATTTCTGCAATTTTTTTATGCTGTCCTTTTTTTAATCTTTCAATGTATCTCTTTTGTTTTTCAATCTCGTGCTGATATTTACGAATCAATTCCCCATTCTGTGTCGTTTCAATCACGTTAGCATAATCATGAATTTTAGCATATGCCTCACGGATTCTCTGATTCTTGTTTTTTATCTGGTCATTCATGCTCACCTTTAATCCTTCCAAAAATTGCTTTTCACATTCTTTGCGATAATCCTGAAGCATTGTAAGATAAACTCGGTTTGCCTCCTTCCACTCACGTTCTACGGCTGCGTCTGCCTTATCCTTAAACGTCTGTCTCTGTGACACCATACTCATTTCCTTGTAAATATTTAAGGCAAGGTCATAAGATGCCTGCTCAATATCTTCTCCATAGGCATTTCGATAGGTTGGCCGCAGACCATCCAACACACTTACTACCTCACTTATCATATCTCCGTCATTGGTACTTTCATGGAACAATTCCGGATATTGTTCGCACAAATCACTCCACACCTGCTCTAAACTCGTTCCCTCTTCACTAATTCGTAAACGTCCAAAGTTACTCTTTCTAAATTCTCCCATACTTCCATACAGATAATTCACTTCGCTCTTCTGCGCTTCACTCAACGTCAACTTCGTTTTGCGGAAATAATCACGCAGATCTTTGTATGTATCATACATGGTCGTGTCTTTCGTTGCACTCTTCTCCAACACGCCTCTCGCTATCTCTGACGTTATCTTTAATGCCTCACTATAATCGGCTCCTTCCTCATTCATATACGCATACAGTTTTGTCAGGTTTTCCTGCAATGTTTCTGCATCAAAAGAAGAATGATACTTCCGCAACAACTTTTTACTTACTCTTTCTACATCAGCCGGCTCCGGTACGGTTTTCTTTCCTGGCTTAAATTCATTCTCTAATGTCTCAACCACTTTCTTTAACTGTTCATTTTCCTGTATCAGACTTTCCTCTGTCGTCATGGTATCTACAAGTGAATGTCGCAAAGTATCTGTTCTTTCCTTCACAGAAATAGAATATTTTTTTCCCTCATCCGATATCATCTTATTGCCAATCTTTCTGTATTGTGCTAGATTGTCACTATAATCCTGATGAAGTAAGCCCCCATGGAATTGGACCATGGGCCACACTGCTTCATCAGGATTTACTTTTATTATCCGATTTTCTTTGCGTGCAGTTTCGACAAAATTCTGTATTGATTGCTTTCCATACAAACTAAGCACCACATTAGCAATAGTGTGTTCTCCCTTAACACGACCACTTCCACTCGGTTTAATTGCCACAATAACTACATTACTTTTCTTATCCTTTACATTCGTTACAAGAACTACATCTGCATTATTTTCAATTGTGTTTGATTTAATTATCATTGCTGGTGTATTCAACTGTTTTTGTACTTTTTCAAACAATTCTTTTCCCAAACCGTGGTAGTTTCTTCGCCTGCTAAAACGATTTTCTTTTTTTGCCTCTTCCTGCGTTTTTATTGTCGAATACACGTGTTGGTTCGTCATGAGCATTGGAAGATTATTCCAGCCTAATTCCTTTAACGCTTTTGTTGTTTCTCCCAAATAGACATGCGTGTAATCTTTTTGAACTGTATTATTTAGTACATCATCTATCTGCTTATCCAGGTCAACACTAATAGAGTAGCGAATTACTTTTAAGTTTCCATTCTCATCAATAATCTGACTATCCTTAAAAAATTCTTGCTGTCCCTTCGATAAATTATGTCCTTCATTATCTACTGTAATAGAATGTTTTACTTCACTGCTATCTTCTTGCATACTATTATTGACATTTTTATCAATCTCATCTAGTATACTAATTATAGAAGGGTACACAGATTCTCGGTCGCCAGTATTGGTGGACAAGTTCCGCGTTTGGA
Organism: uncultured Eubacterium sp.; assembly: GCA_964524245.1. Lineage (GTDB taxonomy): Bacteria > Bacillota > Clostridia > Lachnospirales > Lachnospiraceae > Eubacterium_F. Next base: position 8,151 of record CAZGDT010000003.1, read on the forward strand.
CTGTGTGTCCTTCATTTATTCTACGATAGAACACCTCTTCCAAATACAAATAATTCTTATCCTTTGTTACATTCACACTTGCAGCAACCAAGTACTTCCCTTTTTTGTTTATCTCTGTAATTTCAACCGGAGCAGCTATAATCAAACTATCAACATTATTTTTTCTGTTTTGGATATAACCAATTGCTTTTCCTTTCTCCAAAACAGTCGGTATTGCTTCAAATGCCGCCTGCTTTAAGAAAGTCGGTCTGTGCCTAATTAAACTTTTTATCGATGTTCTACTAAGTTCAATTATTCCGTAATCCTTGTTTTCCACCTTTCCACCAACATGCTCAAAAAATCCCCCTAATTGCTCTTTTAACGAAGTGCCAAATTCCTTTAATCCAAATCCTGATATCTGCACAACATCATTCATCTTTCCAACATCTTCCCTATTCTTCTCTATCGTTTCTTCCGATACATCTGCATCAATTTTCAACGAATGTCTTGAACGAGTAGCGTTATCACTTTCCTCTGTCTTATACTTTTCTCCAGCCTTATCCACGGCATCCATAAACAACTGTTGAATCTTTTCCTTCTGTTCCACATCAAGTTCTGCCGCCAGTCTGGCCGCCTTTGTCATAGGGGTATCATCAATATATTTTTTTATCTTTTCAAAAACATGCTTTACCAAATCAGCAATTTTCTGAAATACATTTTTCTTCTCATTTGCATCCAGCTTCGCATCTTTCATTACCCAGTCTATGAAATTTTTTGCTCCTTTTTCATCATAAAACACACCACTGACGGCATCATTAATCAGCTCTCCTGCCGCATCTTCATAACTCTTTTCACCTTCCGCCTTTTCATAGGCTCTTTGATAGGATTCAATCAAGGCATGGATATCCTCTGCTCCATGCTTCTCTACCAGATAATTAAGCAGCACACCCATAAGTTTCTGATATTCGTTTTCTGACATCACTGAAGCAAATTCCAATGATTCATGGATTACTACACCAAATTTGTTTTCTGCATCTTCCGCAAATGCCATCTGTCCTCTATCCATATTCAGTAAGCCATTTACCGTCTCAGCATCTTTGTCCGTAAGTGTATTCAAGTCCAATACATCCAATCCGGTTTTCTTTGCTAATTCCTTTTTTATGCGAGCAAAGCTATCCTCGTCTTCAGAAGAATAGCGATAATCTTCATATTCACCTTTTCCTTTTTGTTGCGCCGGCGCAACTTTACGTTCTGCTTCTGCTGCCTTTGCGTTTTCCCCATGAACTTTGCCTAATTCATACGCAAGACGCATGGCACCTTTGTCGCTCATTACACGAAACGATTTGGAAGCCTGCATCATTTTGTCAAAGCTGATACTTCCCAATCTTCCCATACGATACGCCATGCGGAAATTGTTCGCATAAATACCGGCATTATCTTTACCATTGTAATAATCTACAAGCGCAGTTGCGGCCGCCGCATTATCCATCTTCGAGGCAATGTTAAACAAATTCTGTGTCCCTTCATCCTGAAAGGACAAATCAGCAAGCTCTACCACCTCTCCATCCGTAGTCTCTACAGTAGCAGATTCTATCCCGATTTTACGAAATCCTTTCACCTTAACCTGTTCGTCAGATGCCGTAAATGCCGCATTTTCTGCTTTTCTGAAATTCGAATTGGTTACCCGTTCCGACTGTAACTCTTGTCCCTCAGTTTGGCGCTGGTTCCACTCCATTCCTTCATCAAGATTCACATTATTGGATATGGCTTCCATATTAACTGTATCCGCTTCTCCCTGTTTCGATACAGACTCCTTCTGTATCATTTCGCTTTTCTGATTCAGAGATACCGTCCTTTTCATTGCATTCGAAACAGAGACTTCCATGATATCATACAATGCCTGACGCTCCGATTCAAATTTTGCATATTTACTTTTTTTAACCAGTTCCTGCGCTTTCTCACGTGCCATCTGGTCAATTTCTACTCCCAAACTGTCCGGCACACCTCGAGTGACTTCCTCATAGGCTTTTACAAGTTCCCCACTCCTTGTTACTTTTGCAAAATTATTTTCTGCGTTTTCCATGACATCTACTGAAATTTTACCATATTTTTCTATGCCGTCTTTTGCCTTCTTATAGGTATCCATACCATTTTTTTGGGCATACTTAAGCAAAGTTGCCGCTTCGTTTCCCTCTGTAATCGTTGTTCCATTCTTTTTTACTAATGAATCATATTGTACTTTCGAGTACACATTTCCATACGTGCCAAAAAGAGTACCGGAAAACGCACCTGCTGCCGCATCTTCCGCTACTTGTATCAAGAAATCATTTCTTGCTCTTTTCTTTGCTTCATCCTTTGACATTCCCTGCTGAATGTAATTTTTCACGTTTGTATTGTACTCACTTTTGCTTCCATTTACGGCACGGTCAAAAAATGCATTTGCAAAATCAGAAGCTGCCTCCTCCGATCCTTCTACTGCTCCCTGCTTTACAAGATTCTTTGCAAAATCACGAAAGCGTTTTGGATTCGTCGTTTTTAGCGCATCAAAACTATCCAGTGAAAACTTTTCACTCGCCCATTCTGCTAAACCGGCACCTAATCCGGTAAGCATTGACTGTCCTGCGCTTCCGGTTCTTTCATACGTATCCATATAGGATTGGTTTGCCGCATTCGCTCCCATTAGCGCACTCGTTATTCCACCGGCAAACTTAGTCCCCTGAAATCCCTTTGTGACCATAATATCTGCTGCCGAATCAATTGTAGACATTCCGGCATTGTAAACAAACTTACCGATATCATTATCGATACCTTCTGATACAGTCTGTCTTACATTATTCGTATAAGAACTATATGGATGGCCGCCATAATCAATTGGATAGGACTTATCTGATGATATATTCTTCACGGCATGATTTACATCCTCGGCAAGTTCCAACGGTGATACTAAATTGGAACCTACACTTGCCGCGCTTGATATAACCGGATGTTCATCCGCCAGTTTTCCTGTCGCATCATTCCAAAATTCCTGCTCTTTGTTATTTGTATTAATGTTCTCACTATCAATTATATAATCTACATCGATTCCTTTTTCTTTTAATTCCTTCAATTTAGGGAATTTTTCATATGCCCGGGACAGATAACCCGAATCGTTACTTACCTCCAGTTTATCCCGTATTGTAGGAACTAAATGATGTTTATTCGCGCTGTATTTCCTTTTCTCTTCCCAAACATAGTTTGCTGCTTCTTTTACCAGTTTTTTGTCGTCATCACCCAGCTTATCATATTCATGCTCCAGCTCCACACGTGGCTGATTGCTCTCCAGTTCTTTCATGTACTCAACATTATCCTGGTACTTATTAAACAGGGTAGAATATTCCTTATAATCTTCCCACGATATACCTTTTTTCCCTAACTTTTCTTCAAAATCTTTTGGCTGAACTTTTTCCCATCCCCCGGCAAATCCTCTCTTGAAAATCCCGCTATCCGCCAGCCGGTTCTTAAACAGGTCTTTATTCTTCTTTACATTTGCAAGTGTATTCTGTAATTCGTCATATCCCATTAAAGACGGATTTTTATAGGTATTTCCTGAAGAAGTACGAAACAGCGGATTGATATCTTCTCCCTTTTTATTACCTTCCTGCTGTTCCTGCGCAAGTGTATTCTGTAATTCCTTTTTTTCTCTTTGTTCCCGTCTTGTAATCTCCGACCGCATATTATTTTCGGCTTTTGCTGCATTCTGAATCAGTGCACTGGTTCTTTTATATTTTTCACTATTCTTTTTTGTTCTTTCCTTAATCTCCACAGCCTTCTCTGCTAACCGGCGGTAACGGGATTCTGACTGATTCGTATAATCCGTATCCGAATACTTCTTATCCTCTCCATAATAGGAACCAGCCTTTGCTCTGATCTCACTTGCTATTTTTTGTCCCTGCATATCTCTTTCATACAGCTTATCCTGATTTTCAAAATAATTTGAAATAATGCTTCCTGAACCGGAAGCATGTTTGTTTTGTTTCTTCTTTTTATCTGCCATAACGCGATCTCTCCTTATTTTTTCTTTTTACTTTTCTTTGTTGTCTTTTTTTTGCTTTTATTTACCTGCTTTTCCAAATAAGCATTATATGAGCCCACTGTCTGTAATTCACGGGTACTTGGTAAATTACGCATAAAATCAATATAGGTTAATGTTGTCTTTGCATCTGCACCGGCTGCCACAGCACTGTCATATGTCGGATATTTACTCAGTCCCCTTGTTGTCGTTCCATCAGATGTTATGTACGTCGGTAAATCCTTTTCTGTATATCCCAGCAAAACACTCCACACATAATTACTCTGATCAGCGGACAACACACCGCTCTTTTCCATGTTATTCAAGTAATCCGCAATTCCTTTGGTATCATTATTTTTTGCCAGCTCTTTAACTTTAGATCTAATATCTGACGGAATCTTAATGCCGCTGACTGAACTTGTACTCTTTTTACTGGTAGATGCAGCAGCGGCTTTAGCTTTTTTTGATAACTGATAATCCTTATTCTGCCAATAATTTGATGCGTTCTGTTGCTGTCTCCACTGACTGTTCCCATTCTGTTGTTCATACTTCCACTGCTGATTCGATACTCCTGTCGTGTACTTATTAAAATCATTGCTGTATTCTGCGTCATATCTTCCGGCGTAATAGTTACGGTCATCCTGCCAATCCCCAACTTTATCTCTGTATTTCGCATAGTCACTATCATCTAACCCCTGATACATTGACAAATCTGCACGCTGATTATCCAAATCATTTTGATACCTGTTATATGCTGCTTCATATAAGCTTGGAATTATATTATTTAACGAAGCCATATTTTCCTGATATGCCAAATTTCCCGCTGTTGCTGCATAAGAATTACCATAGCCGCCGGATAAAGCAGCCGCCTGCGCTGTTGCATTCTGCATTCCTAACTGTGCCTGTCTCTGATATTGATCTTTATAATTCTGATACAGGGCATCTTTTGTAAAGTCATAAGAAAATCCCTTACGATTTGCTATGCTGTCCGCCAATCCGGTAATCTGTGTTCCATATTTACTGCTGTAGTCCGCCGGCTTTGCATTCTCTGTCTTTTGTAAAACACTCTTTGCTGCATTTACCGACTTTGACGGTGTATAAGACTTTATTGTCGGTGTCTTCACCGTTGTTGCCTTCGTGATCGTTATCTTACTGCTCTTCTTTTTCCCCATAATTCTCATTCCCTTCTTCTATTATTGATTCCTCAATCAAAGGCTCTACGCCCCATATTGCAAATACGGCATTTACCACATTTTCTGTTTGCTCCTTTATCAATTCTTCTCTTCCTGATACCGAATTAAGATAAGTTCGTCTATGGTTCTCTCCTACCTGAGATTTCGTCTCTCCTTCAACTAATACTTTTCTTGTTAATATGCTTACACTCTCGACAGACAACATGTCTACTGTTATCTCTTCATTAATTTCCATTTTCAACCCTCCTAAACTGTTTTGTACCATCCATATACATACCAATCCTGATACGTTTTGCCGCCGCTATATGCCCCATTCTGAACATAATATGAACTGCTTCCACTAATATTGTTAAACGGTGAATTAGTTCCATTCCCACTTGAAACCACCCCAATCGGATAAACATTGGACGGTCTTCCATGATTCGGTTCAAAAGGTAATCCACTTATATGATGACATGCATAACTGCTCGTCGTCAGTATCATTGCTTCAACAAAAACAATGTTGCCTATTTTGTAATAATCTCCCGCTGCTACACTAATTGATGTGATTTCATTACTTGCTGTATTAAACAGTCTGGGTGTCCATGTTCCTGTTTCATAACTCGCCGTATATTTTGCATAATTACCAGAATCCAATACTGTTTTCCATGCACCCCAGATTCCACCTGACATCGCTCTATGTTGTAATGTTCCATTGTTAAGCAACGCCAGCTGTGAATCCAATCCGCTTACGTCATCCCAATTCATTTGTAATATCTTTGCTTCAGCATCCGGCTTCCCTGTTGTCATTTTCGAGCTGGCAACAAACGCTTCCACCGCTCCCATCCTATCTTCGGTACTTGCTTTATCTGCCGTTGTCGGACGAGTTGCTATATAATTAAGTAACGTACTGACTCCTGCAGGTCCCATAGGTCCTTCCGGTCCGGTTGCTCCTGTATCTCCTTTTGGTCCCTGTGGTCCCGCATCACCGGTATCTCCTTTAAGTCCTCGCGGTCCGGTTGCCCCTGTATCTCCCTTTGCACCGGTGTCCCCCTTTTCTCCCTGTTCCCCCTTTTCCCCCTTTTCTCCTTTCTCCCCTTTTTCTCCCGGGTCACCTTTTTCACCTCTCTCTCCTTTTTCACCTTTCTCACCCCTCAATCCACCACTATTAATTTGCTGTATTAATTTCTCTACGTATTCTTTGGCTTCTTTTGCGGTTCTCGCAGTTTCCTGTATTTGGCTAAATATTTTCTCAGTTTCCGGAGTCATATTATCTGTTTCAATGTTATTCAAAACATAACTTAGATTCTCTATCAAACGAATCATCCAGGAATTTAATTTCTGAATGTTTTTTTCGTCAACTCCATCCAGTTGTATTGGATCAAATTGTAACGTGGCCACTAATATCCCCCCTGTTCCAAAACTTTGGAAATGCTGTAAACTCTTGCATCTCCCTTCCCTCTCAACCGTATCCTCATATGATCGCACCGAATCGGGAATATCGGCACCTCAAAACTTCGCATCGTTACAAAAGAAGGTGTATCTCTTCGACTTTTTTCATACTTTGATTCCATATGTGCTGCCTCTTCCCATACGCCACATGAATCATACATGACATCTACGTATAATTCTGAATTTAACGGCAAAGACAAGCGTAAACAAATTTTTGATATGTACTTGTCATTTGGATAGGTCATGCCAATAAGCCCGGTTTCCACTCCCCATTCAAGTATGGTTTCTAATCCCTCTTCCGTTGTATAATCTTTTGATGATATCTCCATTATTTTTCTGTCATTAACATAAAGTAATGAGCCATTTGCATTCACAAAATTTTCCATACTGCATAACGATTTCTCATCTTCTTTGCTCCATATGCCTTTACTTGTGTCATATACAAGCGTCTCATACTTCGTTGTTCTTTGATTTTTGCCATGCATATAGTATTTATCACCTAACGCTCCTGCCGTTACCTTCTCGTAACGTTCACTGCCTAACGCTGCACTAATTGATATGGGAGTGCTTCCATCATATGCACACACATCCTCACGGGATTTGTAATACAAAACTTCATTTACCAGTACAAGGCTTTCCGAACATCCCTTTTGAACACCTCTGCACTTTTGCGTTGTGATCTGATAATTTGACGGATACGAGCCATATACCTTGTGTATACAATCCTCCTTAAAAAACAAAACCTGTCCGCCGTATGCCATACACCCGGTAAATTCTCCATCACTTCCAATCGTGGCCGCATAGGAATCTGCTGCCGTACCCAGATAAGAATACCAATTTGTCATATCTCCCTGTTTACAGCAATATATTTCATGCTTTTCGGATGAGCACCCCCAAATACGATTATCACTTTCACATACATAATCCATATCCGGTACTCTTCGTTTCAGTGTGATTGCTTCTGTTTGTGATGTATTGTTCGTAAGCAGTGCCGTTACAATAATAAAATCATCTTTTTTATCCCAAATAGCCATATCCTGATTCAATGTGTCTGCCATGCTTCCGGTAACCCCTTGAATCTTCACTACATCATATTTTTCAAACGGTTCACCAATCCCAGAAGCAGATATTTTTGTATAACTTGTGGCAACTGCTGTCCACTGATTTTCAGATTCACTCCATAGTTTTAAAACATTTGGTGTTACTCCTGTATCCATCCAATAAATAGCACCATTGGAACACGTAACAATCTGTGTCCATGCTGTCGTGTATTTTTTTATAATATGTGGTGAAGATGATGTATCCAGCCACAAATCCCCTGCCACTGCCGTTTCCGGAGCAGATGTCCCGATAAATGGTACTTTTGCAATAGGTGTTATATCCGCCCCCTCCAGTGTACACATGGAAAACATCACAGTTCCTGTTGTTGTCACAGACGCTTCCATATCTTTAAGTGTCATATCATTCGTATTAAATATTTTTTTATCCGGCCAAATCGCCACATATGCCCCCATTCCACACATTACTTTATGACTTTTTGACAGTGGTCCGACAATTCGTTTGGTATTCAGTTCTTCATCAGAAAAAATCAACATGTTCTCTTCTGCACGAAGAATCCCATTCTTTACATATAAACCGTAGATTTCGCCTATGCGGCAAAGCATTTTTCTTTTTTTTCTTGGAGCCAGAGCCGGATAATAATCTGTCGACATGTTTTTTTCCATATAAAATTCATTTTCCCCACATCCCATTGTATGATTATAACCGCCAAAAGCGGAAATCATATCTCGTGTTGTTTCCATTTCTGTTGCAGGCGTTATAGTCAACGTTACACCCCCGTCCTTTTTGGCTGCATTGGCATATGATTTCGTATATACCAGTTTTTAAAATCCTGATAACCATTGCTAAACAATGCTATTTGATTGTTATACATCCCCATATCCCGATTATAAAAATCAATCTGCGCTATCAAATAATCAACATACACTTTTGCATAAATGTCCGGTATCAAAAGAATATCGTTCATACTTTCTTCATCATAGCATTCAAATACAACATCCTTATTTTCTTCATACCGGTTAATTACCTCATCATATACTTGTCCATCAAGTGTAGATAACCATTCAATTTTTTCCATGTTTGAAAAGCGATTTGGCCTTAGTCTGTCTGCTTTTTCAATTGCTTCCTGTATTGTCAAATTTATCACCTCAAATAAAAAAGCGGGGAAGGTCACTGCTTCCCCGCAACTTTCCTCTTTTAGGGGAACTAATTGCTTGAATTTCCTGTCAATTCTGAAATTTTGGTTTCTGTCTCATTGTCCGCTTTCGCCGAATTCTGCAAAACTTCCGCCACATAGTACGGCACCTCTACTTCAATTCCGCGCTGAATACGAAACGTAGTTCCATTAACTACAACCGTTACATCCCCTGAATACTTGTCCTTATCCTTAAACAATTTTATTTTGACCTTGCGTTTCGGGTCATCTTTTTTTGTTGCTGCCATAAATATTCCTCCTTTAGTTAGCTGTTATTGTTCCTGCCTTAAACCCACACGACTCAATACGAATCATATACTGTTCCACCAACCGCTCAGCTGTCTTAATTGCTTTCCAACCTACTGTCGAACGCTGGTTCAATGGATCTTCACCGGAGCCAAGCTGTTTCACAATGTGCTGCAAACCGCCACCTTCAACTTCTGTTACACCATAAGCATGGGCTGCTATTACCATAGTGCAGTAAACCGCTAAACTCTCCGGACAAGTCTCGTCCTTCAGAATTTTCGCTTCGGAATTTTCCACAAATCGAATGTTTCCAATGCGTCCGATTTCTCCCTTCCACATCTTATCCGGTGTCGTATACTTATTCCATTCCTCAAAGCCCTCTGATGTCTTTACATCATAAGCAGCATTCGGATGGATAATGCATACATATGAATCATCAATTGTCTCAGCATTCACACCGCCCAGATAAGCAGCCGCCTGTAAAAAGATATCAACGTTCAATTTGCAGGTTTCATCCAATGTCTTTCTTGTGAACACCTCTGTTCCATTTGATTTTGGAGCATACATTACATTCGTACCTCCACAAATGACATCACGCGTAATGGTATCCAGGGTACGTCCTGCCTGAGAGCCGGATAACTTTGTTGCCTGCATCACATTATTATCAATTGCAGTCAATTCCAGAACGTCCGTAAGAGTGATATAATCACCATACTGGTTTACTTCCGATTTGATAGTAGTTACATTCATCTTCGTGCCATCCGGCGTTACACCTTCTACCAAAGGAGTGGTGTTTTTCGGCAGCGAATCGTATTTTCTAAATTCAATCACCTTACCGCCGTTTTTCGGAATGGGATATTTGTCCCCAAACTGGTCAAATACCAATTTCGGTTCTGCCATCGTAATCAGAGATTTCTCATAAAACTCTTTCATTTCGGCAGTCATGCCCGAGTCACCCGTTGTATTCGGGTTTAAATTGCCTGCAAATGTCTGTAATGGTAATGACATTTTTCTTACTAATTTTCTACTCCTATTCATTTAACTTTCCTCCATTCTGCACATGGGTCAGAATGTAATCTTCTCCCCACGTGCGGCTCTTCTTGATAACTCTTCAATGTCTTTTGCTGTCAACTTACTGATATCAATTTTCTGTTCTACTGCTTTTGATGAATTATGAGTTCCATTCTCTGGCGGCCGTAAGCCTTTCGCTCGAATACCATCCGTTACTCTTTCTGCCGTTTTAGCAGATGCCATCTGCATTGCCCCTCGCATGATTTCGTCATGATGAGATACTTCATACGCTGTCCTCACATCAATTCCATTCTGTAACAGCTGCAGGAAATCTTTGTTTTCAGCTTCCTCATTAAAATCAAAATCCGGATAAATTTCTTTTAATTCCTCTGCTTGCGACATCCATTTGCCGTACGTTTCATCCGCCTGTCGGATCCTCTGCGTTTCCTCCGCCATTCTGCGAAATTCTTCATTTTCTTTTTCCAAACGATAAAACTCACGATACTGTTCCGTGGACATCCCTTTTGCCAGGGCACGTTCCTCAAACATGGAATCATCCTCTTCCAATGCTTTTAACATGTCATCCGCATCCGCTGTTTTATCCAGTCCGTATCGTTGTGCCACAAAATCAAGAACTCTTTGGGAAGAAGATAACTGCTCTTCCATTTCTTTTGTCTGCTTAAAACGATCGTTGATTACTTTCTGAACACTCCGGTTATATTCATCTTTGAATTCACCTTTAATCATGTTCTTCCACTTGGTTCCTCTGTCCTCCGTACTTTCCTCACCGGTGTCTGTCTGTACCTCTTGGACATTCTGCTGACTTTCCTGACCTTCCATACCGGTCACAGTCTCTGTGCTTTCCGTTCCCTCTGCACCTTCTGCAAACAACTGCAGATAAATTCTGTTTTTCATAGGTTTCATTCCTCCATCGTCTTTCCGAAGTGTCGTTTCCATCGTCTTTCCGAAGTGCCAGTGCTTTTCACACCACTACCTTATCATTGTTTTAATTTTGTTTACCCCCAAACTCCCATGGTTTTTGAAATTACTATTTTTATGTACTCCGGATACTCTGCTTCCAAATCCAGCAAAGTATCTACAAGCATACCGAACACTATGTTCGCTCGCAGTTTACTTCGGTATGTTGTATGAATCATGGCAAGACCATTCTTTACTTCCACCTGCTGCCCGGGATACAATTCCTCATGATTTTCAATCTCGCTTGCAAACATTCCTACAATTACGGATACCGCTGCACACACAATATCTTTCCCGCGCTCCGCATATCCGGCATGTCCTGCCACATCTAATTCAAATTCATCCTTTTCCCAATCAATCCGTATACTTATCATATCTACTCTCCTACACACTTGCCATGCTGTTTGCCTGTTCCTTTGCACCATCTAAACGCTCACTCTTTGTCATGGCTCCACCCAAAGCATCATTTTTCATTGTCTGCTTCGAATCCTCTCCCGGTGGATTTGGATCGCCGCCATTTACAACTTCGTTCCCTTGCACCCCTATCATCTGCATGAGTTGCTGCACCTGCTCTTGTAATGCCATTAACTGTTGATACATCGTTCCGTTATTCTGTATTTTCATGATGATTTTCTCTTTGCCCTCAAACTCCATCATGTCAAGACAGGCTAACGACGCATCTGCATTCCCCGGAGCAAAGAATCCTTTATCATAAAACTGCAGCGCAAGCTCATTCTGTGCCATCCGTGAATAAGTTGACTTCTTAGCCGCTGATACCGTTACATCAAAGATAGGCAGTCTTTCTCCAACCTCTACTCCCATTTCGTCTCCCATATTCTGTGGAATCATCATGCCATTATCAAACGTGGCAAATTGCTGTTCCCCCTTATCGCCTAAAATTCTAAATTTACGAGGTTCATCATAAAACTGACGTATCAGTTCAATTACCATGTGACATTCTTCCATGTAAGCACGATAAGTTCCACGTATCATATCTCGAGATAACTTACTTCCTGCCTCCTGCAAGGCTGCAATTGCGGTTGCAGCTGTAACACCGCTTTGTGTACTCCCCTGGGAAAAATCACGATTGCCGGAAGTTTCTTTCAATTCGTTTATCTTTTCTTCTTTTACGTTGATACACTGCGTAGGCGGCACCACCTGCTGCATCGGTTGAATATCATCCGGATTTCCCGTGTAATGAACAATCTCTTTTGTCCAGTCATTAAATTCCTCTTCATTGATACCGCCGGTGTCTTTCGAAAGATATCTCGCTTTACTTGCTTTAATCGCTGAATCTAATATAACCTGATCCAATTTATCAATATAGAGCTGTGGGTCTTTCATGATATCGATATAGCCAAATCCAGCCGGCGTTCCCTCTTCCGGAAACATAACGTCAAACACGTAGGGATACATACCATGGTCATAATATCCTCTTTCCACATATTCCGGATCATTTTCCGACGCATATAATATTGTATCATTCACAAATTTACAATAGTGGAGAATATCCTTTATTCCATTATCTTTTTTGTAGTACCAGTCAACCACATACGATTTTTCGGATGTGTCCACATTTTCTGCATTGATGTATTTGGTTAATTCGATTTCATTGCCTGATATATCTGTCTCCGGATAACGCTGTTTCAAAATTTCATTGTCAACCAGTTCGACATGGAACAAATTTGCTGATTCCTGTATCTTATTGATTCCCGGTTCCCAAAAGAGATTAAGAATATCAATTTTTGCAATGTTAATATCTCCAATTCCGTTATTCTTACGTGAATCCCATACAATCTTCTTTACACTTGCTCCCTGCTTTAACTTGTACCACGCACAATCGTTATATGTCTCTTCATACCGGTTATATTCAAGAACTACCGGCAATATGGCTGTCAGTGTTTTTGCAGTTTGTTCATCAGACGATTCACGTGCCAACACCGTAGGTTCCGGGAAATTGTCCATCACATCTGCATGCTTATTATTAATCGAATTGTGCAGCCATGCAGATACCGGCTCTGTCATCCCCTTAGACTTTTTCCTCTCCTCTGATTCAACAATTCGCCAATGGCGTAATTTCCACCATTCTTCATTGCCTCTTATTTTTCGATCAAGCTGGTTTTTTCCCTCTTTGTATTTCTTTAATGTTTCAACTGCTTTTCTCACATCGTCCTCTGTTAAATTTGTGAGTTTCTCTTTCTCATACTGCTTCATTTCCTCTTTCGTATTTGGTTCTCCTGCACTCCCATCCAATTCTGACTGTAGTTTTGATAACTTTGATTTCATTCTTGTCCTCCTAAATCATATAAAATTCAAATCTCTTTGCATCTTCACTCTGCCTCTTACTTCTCTGATTCAATGGATCATCACCAATGTGGTCACGTTCCAGCACATTTTTACGCGGCGATATCGGATTATCCATAAGCACATAGCGACACTCATCATAAATATGGTCTTCCTGAGTTGTATCGATATCCTCAACATCACTCTCACTGTACACTAATGCCGGTATGGTACGGATAAAATGCCTGCATGTATTAAATACCTGAAACATTGTATCTCCCTCTTCATCAAATGCCATCCGATAATGATATTGCATCTTTCCGGCAATCCGTGCGTTATCACCCGGACTAAAAAGAATGTTGTTTGGATGTTTCTCCATCATTTCCGCAATTGACTCACCTCGTGAACAGTCCCAGATAGATGGGTCCGCAATCCCTATAATCTTTCTTCCCTTTAGGTTCGGATCCTCATTTTCTATCTCACGAATATGCTTAGCCTGCTGAGTCGGATCTAACTCCAACCCCACATTAGGCTCTCCTGTACATCCATAGTATTCTCGAATACGATATATCTTTCCGTTTTCGTCTGCTGCGTACCATCCCACACTAAATGGTTTCGCAAATCCATAGTCGTATCCACGCCAGATACGCCAGTATGATGGTATTCTAAATGGCTCTATTACATGGGTCCACTTTCTGTCCTTATAGTGTTCCGGATCATTACGCCACTCTTTGAACACTTGTCCTGAAAAGCTATCCCATGAGCCGTATAACAACGCCTGACGCTCTGCCTCCGGCAACATGGCAAGGTTATCCAGATAGTAGGGGTCATTTTCTAATAATTTCTTGTTATCAAACACTGATGAAGGGATAAAAATTCGCTTTCGTTTCACCTGAATCTTTTTCCCATTGGGATCAAGAATTGTTCGCTCTTCCGTGACCGGTGTTTCCGGCGGTGCCGCTGTAATAAAACGGTCTTTCACCCATGCGTGGCCAATACCGCCCGGATTGGCAGTCGCCCTCATGTAAACACGCGTTCCCGGTCCGCTTGGGCGATTACGTGAGAACATATAGGAGTACTCTTCCCACGTAAAATGTGTTAATTCGTCAAATCCAATGAAATCATACGCGAGTCCCTGATAATTCAAACGGTCCTTTGTATGCTGCATAGTGCCAAAAAAGATTTTCGCTCCGGAAGGAAACGTCCATTTCTTATCCGTGACATTGTATTTCGCCTGCGGAACAACTGCTTTGTACAATTCGTTTGAACGTAGTATCAGCTCCTGAAGCTGAGGGTATGTTTTACGAAATATGATGCCTTTATAATTTGGCACATTTATCTGCCGCATCGCTTCGCACAACATAGCATCTGACTTTCCGCCACCTGCTGCCCCGCCATACAGACATTCGTACTCCGGACGACACATAAAAGCACTCTGACGTGGTTGCGGTGACCAAACAATTCTACTCATCCTCTACTTCCTTAACCGGAGTAAGAATCATTACACCTACGCCATTCTCTTCGGTCTCAATTTTATTCTCTATCTTTTCACGCCACTTGTCTGGTTTACGGTTTTTCAGCCAAAACACCTGCGCCCCCAGTTCCGGCGGGTAATAGACTTCCTGTTCCACCATCATAATTTCTTCTTTCTCACATTTACGTTTTCCGCCTTCGTACTCTACCTTTTTTACCTTTATTGGCTTCTTTTCAGTCCTTGTAAATCCGACTGCTTTTTTGAATAACTCATTCTCTACTTCTGCATCCGAAACATCTCTCCCTTTTTTTAGGCGTTCAGAAAGTTCAGAATGTTCCTGCATATATTTGTACAACGTTGTCTTGCTAATCCCCAATTTTTCGGCTATTTGCGACATTACAACACCGTCTCTTGTCCATCCCTCGATAAGTTCCAGATAGGGTTCAACTTTTTCTCCATATTGACTTTTTGCCATATCCGACACCCCCTTTTTGTCAGAATAACAAAAACTTTGCTGTCTTTCCCCCCTAGTTCCCATTCAAAAAGGCACCTGTCAGCGACAGATACCCTTCTCAGACTATTCTTTAATTTTATAAAATCCGCTTATATACCACGATTTCGGAGTAATTCCTCCACTATAG
>CAZGDT010000004.1:0-22226 GCA_964524245.1 uncultured Eubacterium sp.
CATAAGCAAATTCGTAGGGGTTATTCGCAAGCAGCATAGCATTTTCTTCGTTCGATATATAGGCAAGTTCGATAAGTACGGCGGGCATGTTGGTCCGCCGTAATACATATAGAGAAGGGCGGGCGTAGATACCGTTGTTTTTTGTCCCCAGACGTCGTACGATTTCTGCTACGATATCGGCTCCCAGATAATAGGCGGGAGAATCAGAAGCATATACATAAGCTTCCGTTCCGTTGATGGCAGGATTGACGTTGGCATTCACGTGGATACTGAGAAAATAATCGGCACCCCATTGATTTGCTGCTTCCGTGCGTGTACGCAGGCTCGAATTGATATCGGAGCCCAGTATTTCTTCCGGATTGCGTCTGGACGTAATTGCCGTAAAGCGCGAATCGGCATTCAGGATGTTGGCAAGATAAACGCCTACGAGATAGGTAATATCCTGTTCCCGGATTCCGAATCCTTCTGCGCCGGCATTGAATCCGTAGGGGTTGTGCCCCTGGTCGATAAAGATGCGGATTGGCATGATGGCTCTCCTATGGTGTGATTTGATATATATATATGCAGGGAAATGGTTTCGGTGAGAGAAAGGATAAGAATGTGAGACTGGATAAGTATTTGTCATCTTATGCGGGGATGACGCGAAAAGAGGCCAGGCGGGCGGTGCGGTCAGGTGATGTACAGGTGGAAGGCGCCGTCGTGAAGTCGGAGAGTAAACAGGTGGAGATAAATCAGGAAATCTTAGTTCGCGGTGAAAAGACAGAGGCAGAAGAATTTGTATATTATATGATGAATAAACCGAAGGGCGTTATTACCGCTACAAGAGATACCAAAGACAAAACGGTGATGGATTTAATGCCTGTTATGAAACGTGATATTTTTCCCATGGGAAGACTTGATAAAGACACGGAAGGACTTTTGATTCTTACAGATGACGGCGCACTGGCACATCGTCTATTGTCTCCTGCCCGCCATGTCGATAAAACGTATGAGGTTACTTATGAGGGACAATTGCCGGATACGGCGGTGGAAGATTTTCAGAACGGTTTGGATATTGGGGAACGTCGTATTACGAAGCCGGCAGTTTTAGAGATTAAAGAACCGGGGAAAGCGCGGGTCATTATTTCAGAAGGAAAGTTTCATCAGGTAAAACGGATGTTTGCTGCTGAGGGAGTCTTTGTGACAGGATTGAAACGTACAGTATTTGCCGGACTATGTCTGGATAACCGGCTTGCTCCGGGTGAAAGCCGTAAATTGACAGAAACGGAGATTGAATGTCTCAGAATAGGAGAAAAGCATGGCTAAGAAAAATTATTATGCCGTAAAAGTGGGAAAAACTCCCGGTATTTATCGAACATGGGAAGAGTGCCGCAGACAGACGGAAGGGTTTTCCGGTGCTGTTTATAAAGGGTTTTCCATAGAAGCGGAGGCACGACAGTTTATGGGACTGAATGTGCAGGGAAATAAGGATGCTACATCTGTAGAAAACAACAAGGTTAATAATCTGAAGAAAGGGGAGGCTCTTGCTTACGTAGACGGCAGTTATCGTGTTGAGACAGGAGAGTACGGCTGCGGGGTGGTTTTCTTTTACAATGGCATGCAAATGGAAATTTCTGAAAAAGGAAAGGATGAGGAGATGGCCGGGATGCGTAATGTGGCAGGAGAGATTATGGGCGCACGTCTGGCCATGGAAGAGGCTCTTCGCAGGGGGGCAGTCCATCTCACGATAGTTCATGATTATCAGGGGGTTGCTTCGTGGTGTACCGGCGAATGGAAGACAAATAAAGAGGGAACCAAAGCTTATAAGGCGTACTTTGATTCCCTGCAGGGTGTGCTGACGGTTTGTTTTGAAAAAGTAAAAGGTCATTCCGGTGACGTCTATAACGAACTTGCAGACAGCCTTGCGAAAAATGCTATTTTTGAAAATTTTTCTCTGCCTGTTGACAAAAATACATCTGCGAATTGAGAGGCTTTTTGCCCCTTTGGTCCATCTTGACATATGTGCCGTCCGGCATGAGAAGATGGGCTTTTTTTGTGTCTGCAAGCTGAAGATTCAGTATATCGCTGATTTCTTCACGTAATCGGGGGTCTTCCACCGGGAACAGAATTTCAACCCGTTTATCCAAATTTCGGGGCATCCAGTCGGCACTTCCCATATAATACTCAGGAGAACCGTTGTTGGCAAAGTAAAAAATGCGGGAATGCTCTAAAAATGTACCGACAATTGAGCGTACGCGGATGTGTTCACTGAGACCGGGGATACCTGCGCGCAGACAGCAGATGCCCCGGACAATTAAGTCGATTTCTACGCCGGCGGCAGAGGCATCATACAAAGCTTCTATAATTCCCGGATCACAAAGAGAATTCATTTTCGCAATTATTTTTGCCGGACGACCGTTGGCGGCATGCTCGCGTTCTCTGTTGATAAGGAAAAGAAATTTATCCCGAAGCCATAAAGGAGCAAGAGATAATTTGTTCCATGCAAGTGGTTCGGAGTAACCGGATAACATGTTGAATACGGCGGTGGCATCTTCTCCGTAGCGCGGTTTACAGGTGAACATCCCCATGTCCGTATATAATTTGGCAGTGGAGTCATTATAGTTTCCGGTACCGAGATGTACATAACGTCGGATGCCGTCTTCTTCCCTGCGGACGACAAGAGTAATCTTGCTGTGTGTTTTCAGCCCGACAAGTCCGTAAATAACATGGCATCCGGCCTTTTCCAGTTTTCTCGCCCAAACAATGTTATTTTCTTCATCAAAGCGCGCTTTAAGTTCAACCAGTACAGATACCTGTTTTCCATTTTCTGCTGCCTGCGCAAGGGAGGCTATGATTGGTGAATTGCTGCTGACGCGGTATAATGTTTGTTTTATGGCGAGTACGTCCGGATCCAGGGCGGCCATGTGCACGAAATTTACTACCGGGTCAAAGCTTTCATAAGGATGATGAAGTAAAATGTCATGTTCGCGTATCTGTTCAAATAAATTCCGGCCGGAATCCAGCATTTTTGGCTGTTGCGGGATGAATTTTTTCTCTTTTAAATGATCAAAGCTATCTAAAGAGTACACGTTCATAAGGAAAGTCAGATCCAGAGGACCATTGATTTTAAATATTGCTTCTTCGCCCAAATGCAACTCTCTTCGAAGAATTTTAAGCAGACGTTTATCTATGCCGTCTTCTGTTTCCAGCCGGATTGCTTCTCCCCATTGTCTTTTCTTCAATTGTTTTTCAATTTCAATAAGAAGGTCAGCAGCTTCATCTTCATCGATTGTCAGATCAGCATTACGCATTACGCGAAAGGGAGTGGCACAAAGAACTTTGTAGTTCATAAAAAGTTTCTGTATGTTTTTTTCTATAATTTGTTCCAGAAGAATTATGGTTGTGCATGCATCATCATCTGATGGGATGGGCACAATGCGGGGGAGAACCGAAGGAACCTGAACTGTGGCAAAATCAATTGTGCCCTTCTTTTTTTTGTCCATCAGGAGTGCACCGATATTCAGCGATTTGTTCCGGATAAGAGGAAACGGACGGGATGAGTCTACCGCCATCGGTGTCAGCACCGGGAAGACTTCCTGCTGGAAATACATGTCTGTATAGTCGGACTGCTCCTTTGTAAGATTTTCATATGCCGTTATTATTTTCAAGCCTTCTTTTTTTAGAGAAGGAAGGAAAGAACGATTATAGGTATGATACTGTGCCCGGGCGAATTTATGTGTTGTTTTCAGTATGGCGTCAATTTGCTCTGCACTTGTCATTCCTGCAATGTCTTTTTTTGTATAACCGGCATTGACCTGATCTTTGAGAGATGCAACCCGGATCATAAAGAACTCATCCAGATTGGAAGCCGTGATACTTAAAAATTTCAAACGTTCCATCAAAGGAATCTGTTTGTCTTTTGCCTCGGAGAGAACCCGTTCATTAAAAGCCAGCCAGCTCAGTTCCCGGTTTCTGAATTTTTCTGTTTGATTCATTGAATTACCCTCGCTTTCCTGTTCTTTTTTGTTTTAGCCTCGGACGAATTCCAAACACTTCCTCAAAAACGTCCGCTTTGTGGTGAAACAGTCCCTTTTCCAATGTTATGTCGGACATAGTGTCTGCCGTGATTGTCAGGATTCCGTCTTTTAGGGTGACACCGACATTTTTAATCTTTTGCCGGTTACTTTTGTCCAGAACATTGGCTGTTTTTAAGATTGCATTTAATTTAACAATGGTAATGTATTCCTCTTTTGTGAAATCATCTTCCAGTTCTTCATAAGCAGGGAAAGATTCGTCATTGTAGCGAATCATGTTGGCCACAATCAGTCTTTCTTTATGTGATATACCGATGATTTCCGTGGACAGGAGAATATGATAGGAACATTCCCGTGATCTCATTTCATTGATATAGGCTCCGCAATTATGCAAAATGACGCCAAGCTGAAGAAGAAGACGTTCCCTTTTTCCAAGACCGTGAAGTTTTTTTATCCGATCAAATATCTGTAGTGCTAAAATTTGAACATTTTCGATGTGCTTCATGTCTGTCTGATATCTGCGTGCCATATTGCGGGAGGCAGACAGGATATCCTCCGTAAAGTCGTGACCACAGCTTATGCGCAATCTCCGTTCGGCGAAATCGGCAGCCAGACCATCGCAGAGATTGATGGGTGAAAGCAAAACTTTTTGGCATTTCGTGAGTTCCGTGATTTTTCGTATCAGGAGCATGGTGGGGAGAAGAAGCTGCATTCGTGGTTCGTTAAATGCTTTTTGAAGTTTGTTCATGGAGAGCATTTTGGCCGGGAGAAAACCGTCGAAGTCTTTCCGGGAATCACGAAGGTAAAAGTAAGTTTCAGGAATCATTTCTCCGGCAGCAATAATATGGTGTATTTTTGTGTAATCCAGATTCAGCCGGCGAAATAATACTAAATCCTTTTCAATATATTCATCGATGAGTGCATGGAAATCATAAGCTTCTTCCTGCATGGCATGGAGCAGTTCCTGAATGCGGGAAGCCCCAAGCAGAAGATTCTGTGTGAGCTGAAGGTGTCCGTCTTCAAACAGGGAAAGCTGTACGCTTCCGGCTCCGATATCAATTACGAGTGTTCCGGATTCAATCAGCGCGTCAAAACGTTCTTCCCGTCTTACCATTCCCTTGAAATAAAAAAAACGGGCTTCGCTGTTGCTTAGAAGCTTTACCTTAAATCCTGTCTGGATTTTAATCTGGTCAATAATTACAAGTGCATTTTTTGCTTCCCGTAAAGCACTTGTGGCATATACCTCATAGTGTTTCACATTGAATTCTGATATTATTCTTTTGAAATCGTTCAATGTGTTGCAGATTTCCGTAATTGTCTGATAACAGATAAAGCCTTTTGTATAAGTTTCTGCGCTCAATGACAGACGGTGACGGACATACGTCAGTTCGTGAATGCCATTCTGCCGGGATAATTCATAGATTTTCATGCACAATTCATTGGAACCGACATCAATGGCTGCAAAAGTTGTAATTGCCATGGGGTACCTCCCTTCAAAAATCCCTTTTCTTTTATATTTTACAATGAATGAAAAAAAATGGAAAGAAATTTTTATACTTTGAAGAAATATTTCAGACAGAGGGGTTCTTACATGAAAAAGCTTGCCGTTGGGCCGGTCAATTGGTACAATGGAGAAAGAATAAAAGAGAGGATGAGAAGTTTGAAAACAAGTGATTTTTATTATGATTTACCGAAAGAATTAATTGCTCAGGATCCGCTGGAAGACAGAAGTTCATCCAGACTCCTTGTTTTGCATAGAATGTCGGGCTGTGTGGAACACCGGGTATTTAAGGATATTGTAGAATATCTTCGCCCCGGTGACTGTCTGGTGCGTAACAATACGAAGGTGATTCCTGCACGGCTGTATGGAGTTCGTGAAAATACCGGTGCCATGATAGAACTTTTGCTGTTGAAACGACGTCAGAATGATGTATGGGAAACTTTGGTAAAGCCGGGGAAGAAAGCGAGAACCGGCGCTGTTATAAACTTCGGTAATGGACTTTTGAAAGGAGAGATAACAGATGTTTTAGAAGATGGCAATCGTTTGATTCAGTTTTCTTATGACGGAATTTTTGAGGAAATTCTGGATGAATTGGGACAGATGCCGCTTCCTCCCTATATTACTCATAAATTGAAGGATAAGAATCGTTATCAGACGGTATATGCTAAATATGAAGGCTCAGCGGCGGCTCCGACGGCAGGACTTCATTTTACGGAACAGCTGTTTCGTGAATTGGAAAAAAAAGGAGTAGAGATTGCGGACGTCACTTTGCATGTCGGATTGGGTACTTTTCGCCCGGTGAAAGTGGAAAATGTTACCGAACATCACATGCATACGGAATATTATCAGGTATCGGAAGCTGCAGCAGAGAAGATTAATCGTGCGAAAGAGTCCGGAGGAAGAGTTATCTGCGTTGGAACGACCAGCTGCAGAACGATTGAGTCAGCTTCTGACGAGAAAGGAGTGATTCATCCCGGTCAGGGGGATACGAATATTTTTATATATCCCGGTTATTCGTTTAAGATGATGGATGCCCTGATTACAAATTTTCATTTGCCGGAATCCACACTTCTTATGCTGATATCGGCATTGGCAGGGAAAGACCGGATTATGGAAGTGTATGAAGAAGCAGTGAGGGAAAAATATCGGTTCTTCTCATTTGGAGATGCTATGCTGATTACAGATGACTGAGCACGTTTTGCAAGGGATGTCAGCCGGTGGAAATGCAGCTTCTACTTTTGCGGGTACGACAGAGATTTTACAATCTCGTAATTTGCATTCTCAAGAAGATTACGTGCCTGCAGGGCATCTTCTTCATTGTACAATTCCAGCTTCATCACGCCGTCGGTAAATTCGCGATTATGCAGAATCCCGATGTTTTTGATGCTGATGGATTTTTGAGAAAGAAGCGTAGCAATTTCTGCGATGGCGCCCGTGCGGTCATCAACATTTATATATAAATCATAGATTCTTGCGAGTACGCTGCTTTTTTTTGCGGGAATCGAATCACGGTAATGGCCGGCTGTCTGAAATGTGTGACATATGGCACTGCCGTTTTTTTTATGTATCATTTCCCGAAATTCCTGCAATTGTTTTTGGAAATATGCAAGAAAGTCATCAATACATGTGCCATTGGTCAGACAAATATCCTGCCACATTTCAGGTGAAGAGGAGGCGATACGTGTAATATCCCTGAATCCGCCGGCGGCGAAAATTTTCATGTTTTCTTCTTCGTTGTCATGGGCGCGCACCATGTTGACCAGGGTGACAGCGATAATATGAGGTACATGACTGATGGCGGCGGTGATTTTGTCATGTTCTGCAGCAGAAATCATGACACAGCTTGCTCCTGTCAGACAGACAATTTCTTTTAACAGGGAAACATCTTCTGAATCGTTCTCCGGTGTCGGTGTCAGAAAATAATAGGCATTTTGCAGGAGAATGTCGGTAGAGTTTTCATAGCCGGTTTTTTCTGAACCGGCCATGGGGTGGCCGCCGATAAATTGTTTTTCTAAATGAAGTTCTGCTGCTTTTTGACATATATTCTCTTTTACGCTTCCAACATCCGTAAGGATGCAGTCAGGCTTGATAACAGGCTTTAGGAGAGGTAGGAAATCGGCGTTTTTCATAACCGGTGCACAAAGAAAAATAATATCGCAAGTGGAAAAACGATGATCGATTTCGTATAAAATTTCATCGATAATACCCTCATTTTGTCCTTTTTCTAATTCCGGATTTTTTCTTCTTGTATATACTTTTACCGTGATGTCGCAATTTTGTTTTTTTAACGCTTTTGCAATGGAGCCGCCGATTAAGCCGAATCCAATGAAGCCAAGCTCGAGATGTTTCATGTTAATTACTCCGTTTCTTTGTTTTGCTTCGACGCTTATTATTTTATCATTTTCAATATTAAAAAACAATTAAAATATGGAAAAAGGAAATGTGATATGCTAAAGTATTGTCGGAACAAAGACGTTGTCTGACGTGGAAAAGGAGAGATTGATGGTGCGTATTTTAGAAGGCTTGGAACCAGCGGATGTGTTTTATTATTTTGAGGAAATATGCAAGATTCCGCACGGATCCGGCAATACAAAAGCGATTAGTGATTATTGTGCGGCATTTGCCCGTGAACATGAGCTGGTATTTCGGCAGGATGCATACCACAATATTATTATATGGAAGAAGGGCACGGAGGGGTATGAACAATCCGGGCCGGTTATGATTCAGGGGCATCTGGATATGGTTTGTGAAAAGGAAGCGGACTGTGATATAGATTTCGATAAGGATGGAATTAACATTCAACAGGAAAACGGAGTTATTTCCGCAAAAGGAACGACCCTCGGTGCTGATGACGGAATCGCCGTAGCATATGCGCTTGCGCTTCTTGCTTCGCAGACCATTCCGCATCCGCCGTTGGAAGTTGTGCTCACGGCGGATGAAGAAGTTGGAATGCCGGGTGCGAAGGCATTAGATTGTTCACTGTTGAAATCAAAAATTCTATTGAATCTCGATTCGGAAGAAGAAGGGTATCTCTTGGCAAGCTGTGCCGGAGGTGTGACGGTAGAAGCAAAGCTGTTTGTTGAACGCGGAAATCTGCCGGAACCGGAAGAGGCATTGCGGGTCATTGTCTCCGGATTGCAGGGAGGGCACTCCGGAACGGAAATTGATAAGGGGAGGGGGAATGCCTGCCAATTATTAGGAAGAGTTCTTTACAGAATTCAGCAATCCGTACCATTTGCCTTATGCAAGATTGAAGGCGGACGAAAGGACAATGCAATCCCGAGAGAAGCATGTGCGGAAATCCTGGCAGATAAAGATGAAATTGCTGAAATAAAAGAAATTGTGAGTAAACTTGCAATGGAATTTAAGAATGAATACCGTTTGACGGATCCGGATGTGTACGTTGTCTGTGAACCATGCGTAAACTCTGATATGAAAGCAATCGATGATTCATCAGCTGTGATTAGGGCACTTATGAATCTCCCGGGAGGGGTTTACCGAAGAAGCTTTGAAATTGAAAATCTTGTACAGACATCGTTGAACCTTGGAATTATGAAAACGGAAACAGATGCTGTTTCTTTTTCTTTTTCCGTAAGGAGTAGTCTTGAAACAGAAAAGAGGTTTCTTGTAGACCGGATTACATGTCTGATGGACGGCCTGCATGGGAAGGTGTCCTGTTTTGGGGAATATCCGGCTTGGGAATATAGTTCTGATTCTTCTCTGCGAAATCTGATGATGGAAATATATGAAGAAAAATACGGAAAAAAGCCGGTGGTACAGGCGATTCATGCAGGCGTGGAATGTGGAATTTTTGCTTCCAAAATTCCGGGTCTGGATTGTATATCTTTTGGTCCGGATTTAAAAAATATTCACACACCGAATGAAAGCATGGACGTGGCGAGTGTAAAACGAACATGGGAATATCTGTTGGAGATTCTAAGAAGATTGAAGTAAACGGATTAAAAGTAAAAAGGCAGCACACGTCGTGCCGCCTTTTTACGGATAAGTTACAGCTCAGAATATCCAAAGCCATTTACGATGGCGTCAATTTTTTCTTTATTCCGGCAGTGAGGACATTCCTCCGGGCTGAAGGTATGATAGTCCGGAAAATCATCGGCAGAAAAAATGCACTGTACCGGCTGGCCGTAAATCTCTTTTGCGGCGCTGAATATGGCAGAAATACCCTGAATGATTCCGCCATAATATTGTATGCATTCAAGACTTCGTGCAATGGTGCGTCCTGTCGTGGCGGAAGCCAGAAGAAGGAGGATGTTTTTATTTTTTACCATGGGCTGCAGATTGTCGCGGAATATCATCTGTCCGTTGCTGTCAAATTCCGGTGTGATAACATAAAGACTGTCGTGCTGGTTGAGTGACATAATTCCATTTTTGGTCAGTTCTTCTGCCAGGGTGGCACCGATAATTTCGCAGCCATCCATGCAGACAATCGTATCAATCGGTTTGCTGTACTGGTATTCTTTTGCCATTTGTCTGGCGATTTCGGCCGCCTCTTTTTGGCGGACTTTCAATGTCGTCATATCCATATAAAAGTTGATATGGGAAGATGTTGTGGCAAAATGCCCCGGTATAACTTTCATGTTGATTTTACTGTTAACTTTTGAAGGTACTTTGTATTCTCTGTCTAATAACATAATAATTCTCCTTTCCCGACTGCAGATAATTTGCACTGCGTACCGCAGATGCCGACGCAGAGTCTCTTTGTATATTTTATCATATTTTTCTTGTTACTTCCACCCTTTTTCGGTATAATAATGACAAAATAAGGTAAGGAAGGACAATATGCGATGACATCGTTCGAAAGAATACAGATCAGACCGGGCAGCGTGGAAGATCGAATGGCGCCCGGTGTGATAAAAATAAGTGAAAACATGGTGCAGATATCAGTCTGGAAACAGGGTGCGACCGGTTGTGATGTATGGATATACGAGAATAGAAAGAAATATTGTTATTCCATGTTTTCTTCAGAAGAATGGGGAATGGAAGATTTTTTTACCATTTGTCTGGCAGGAGAAAAAATTGCAGATAAACTTCAGGGGCTGGCATATGATTTCGAAGCAGGTGGAGAACATTTTGTGGATCCTTATGCAAGAGAAATTGACGGCAGAAATCAGTTTGGCAGGACATCCGGAAAAATTCGCGCAAGATTTGATTTTTCAGATTTTGACTGGTCGGATGAGAATCGGCGCAGGCTGTCGGCAGATGAGATGATTCTGTATCAATGCCACGTACGCGGATATACGAGACACAGAAGTTCCGGTGTTATGCATCCCGGTACATTTTCCGGACTTCAGGAAAAGATATCGTACCTGAAAGAATTAGGAATCAACACACTGTTACTGCTTCCTATTTATGATTTTAATGAGCGTATGGATGATAAGGAAGATAATGAACAGAAGAAAACTAATTATTGGGGGTATACCGGAGATGCTTTTTATTTTTCACTAAAAGCGTCGTACGGAAGCGGAGTGGAACGTGTCTCAGTAGAATTTCGAAAACTGGTGAAAGAGCTTCACCAAAATGGCATGAATCTTATGATGGATATGTATTTTGTGAATAAGACGCCGGAGTTCGTTCTGTCCTGTCTGCGTTATTATGCGCTTCGTTTCCATGTAGATGGTTTTCGGGTTAATCAGGAATACATTGCCGCTGATTGGATAAAACAGGATCCGGTGCTGCGGCATGTGAAAATGCTGGGATACCATTGGGAGGAACAGGAAAAACTTTCCGGACAGGAGCAATTATTGGAGATGAATGATTCATTTCTTATCGATGCAAGGCGTTTTCTGAAAAGTGATGAAAGACAGGTGGAAAGATTTTACCGGCGTTTTTGGGAACAGAAAAAGGGGGTCGGGATGATTCACTGCATTACCTGGCACAATGGCTTTACGCTACGGGATTTGGTTTCCTATGACAGAAGACATAATGAAGATAATGGCGAGAAAAATCAAGATGGTATGGAATGCAATTACAGTTGGAATTGCGGTGCGGAAGGGGCGTCCCGAAGAAAAGAAGTGAATCGCAGGAGAGCATGTCAGCAGCGTAATGCGTTTGCCATGATGATATTGGGGATGGCATCTCCCATGATTTTGGCAGGGGATGAATTTGGAAATACACAAAAAGGAAATAATAATGCTTATTGTCAGGATAATGCCGTTACCTGGCTGGACTGGAATCTGTTAGAAAAAAACAGGGAACTGTTTCAATATGTAAAACAATTGATTGCTTTCCGCTGTGAGCATCCTTTGTATCACAGCCGTTCTTATTTGACGGGGATGGATACGAAAGGAATTGGTGCGCCGGATGTTTCCTGCCACGGAGAGGAACCATGGAATCCAAAGTTTTTATACGACAGCAGGGAAATGGCCGTGCTTTATTGTGGAGAATACTATGGCGGAAAATCATTGTACATGGCATTTAATTTTCACTGGGAATCCCATGATTTTTACCTTCCGAATGAAAAAGGGTGTGATGGATGGAAACTTCTTTTGGATACATCCGGAACAAAGGAAGATGAGACAGTGAATGACAGGTACACTATGCTTCCCAGGTCGATTGCCGTATTGGAGAGTATACCAGACACCGTCCATTCTCTTTCAAAGAAAAAAGAACACCGGGAACTCAAATAGAATCCCGGTATTCACCTGAAGAATTACAAATTGTGGTTTTCCACGATAGGATCGAAAAGATCCAGAGAGCAATGTTTGTCTGACGTAAAATGCTTGCAAGTTACGCAGGAAACATCGACATCACCAGATTTGTTAGTACAGCAGCAGTCTTTTGCTTCATAGGCGCTGCAGTTTTTTGCTACACTACGGTAAGTCTGTTCATCTGCACGCATTGTTTTTGCCTCCATTCTTTCGTCGCAATGACGAGCTTGGTTGATAGTAACGTTACTAGTATAAACAGACGGAGAGGAAATTATACGAGAATGATTGCACTGGAAATTGAAATGATTAAAGAGTTTATGGAAAAACTTTTTGTGGGGGAAATGTTTGACCGCTTCGGAGTGCAGAATTGTGAGGTGACGACATTTGTTACGTTTCGCCTGGATGGGACAATGAATGCTGCATGGTACGGCGGAGATGAAGAAAAACAGAATTTGACAGAACCGGTTTTGTGGCATCAATTGAAGGCACATGTTTTTGAGTGGATCAAAGGAAAACGGGTGCCGGAGAAAATGTGTTTGAATTTTTGCCACTACATGCCAAATGGTGACGTGGGCTCAATAAGAGTGCAGTATGAACATGAGCGGCTTTTCATATATACGGGATATATGCAGAAGGAATTTTCTCTTGACAGGGAAAATCAGCGTCAATGGGATGAAAATTGTATTCATTTTATACAAAAAAACGAAATTGTCAGCACTCGCCTTTCTTGAGTGCTAAATTTTTCTTGACATTCTTTCTGACCGGCGTTATCATATCTCATAGATTGAATAAAAAAAGCTGCCGGTTATCAGACCGACGGCTCCATATTAATATTTGGAGGTAGAGAGAATGACAAATGAACAGGGAAATTTAGCGATTAACTCGGAAAATATATTTCCGATAATCAAAAAATGGTTGTACTCCGATCACGACATTTTTATTCGAGAGGTAGTAAGTAATGCCTGTGATGCCATAACAAAGTTGAAGAAACTGGAGCTTATGAGTGAGGCTGTTCTGCCGGATGACTACAGGGCAAAGATTCAGGTAGAGGTGAATCCGGAAGAGAAAACAATTACCTTTACGGACAATGGACTTGGGATGACTGCGGATGAAGTGAAAGAGTATATCAATCAGATTGCTTTTTCCGGCGCGGCAGATTTTTTGGAAAAATATAAAGATAAAGCCAGTGAAGAACAAATCATCGGGCACTTCGGCCTTGGCTTTTATTCCGTATTTATGGTGGCGGATTCTGCTGAAATCAATACACTTTCATATAAGGAAGGTGCGGAAGCGGTTCATTGGGAATCAGACGGCGGACTGACTTTTGAGATGGGTTCTTCAGATAAAGATACGGTAGGAACGGAAATTGTCCTTCATTTGAATGAGGACAGTTACGAATTTGCCAACGAATATCGTGTACGGGAAGTTCTCGAAAAATATTGTTCATTTATGCCTGTTGAGATTTTTCTTACCAAGGCAGATGCAGAGCCGGAATATGAAACAATTCCGAGTGAAGAAGTGACAGAAGAGGATACCGTTATTGAGGAAATTGTAGAAGAACCAAAAGAAGAGAACAAAGATAGTGAGGAAGGAAAAGAGAAGGGAGAGCCTGTTAAGAAGACAAAGATTTTGAAGCGTCCGGTCTCTGTCAGCGATACCCATCCGCTTTGGGCGAAGCATCCGAATGAGTGCACGGAAGAAGAATATAAAACATTTTACCGTAAAGTGTTCAATGATTACAGAGAGCCGCTGTTTTGGATTCATTTGAATATGGACTATCCGTTCAATCTCAAAGGAATTCTTTATTTTCCAAAAGTAAATTTGGAATATGAGAATATTGAAGGAATGATAAAGCTTTACAACAATCAGGTGTTTATTGCTGACAATATTAAGGAAGTGATTCCGGAATTTTTAATGTTGTTAAAAGGCGTCATCGATTGCCCGGATTTGCCACTGAATGTAAGCCGGAGTGCTCTGCAGAATGATGGATTCGTAAAGAAAATATCCGATTATATTACAAAAAAAGTAGCAGATAAGCTGTCCGGTATGTGCAAGACTGATCGAGAGAATTATGAGAAATACTGGGATGATATCAGTCCGTTTATAAAATTCGGGTGTCTCAAAGATGAGAAATTCAAAGAGAAAATCAAGGAATATGTGTTGTTTAAAGATCTGGACGAAAAATACAGCACATTGAGTGAATATTTAGAGACGATTCCGGAGCCGGAAGTAGAAGCAGAAGTAGTGGATGAAAAAGAAGAGACGGAGAAGCCGGAAGAGACAGAAGAACCTAAAAAAACGATTTATTACGTAACGGATGTGCAACAGCAGAGTCAGTACATTAAGATGTTCCGGGAACAGAAAATGAATGCCGTTGTCCTTCTGCATAATATAGATCAGCCGTTTGTATCTGCTTTGGAAGCCGGAGAGGATAAAGTAAAATTCCAACGAATTGATGCTGACTTAACAGAAGCGTTCAAAGAAGAAGGAGATAAAGAAAAACTTCTTGCTGATACTAAAGTGCTGGAAGAGATGTTCAGAAAAGCAACCGGAAAAGAGCAGTTGGCTGTAAAAGTAGAAATGCTCAAAGATGAAAAAGTATCTTCCATGATTACTTTGTCGGAAGAAGCGCGCAGAATGCAGGATATGATGAAAATGTATTCGGCGAACGGCATGGGTGGCATGGATATGGCTGAAATGGGTCAGACCCTCGTGTTGAATGCTAATAACGAACTTGTTAAATATCTGCTTGAGAATCAGGAAGGTGACAAGACGGAGCTTTTCTGTCGTCAGTTGTATGATTTGGCGTTAATCAGCCATCAGCCGCTTGAAGCAGAAAAGATGAGTGAATTTATTGCACGAAGCAATGAAATTTTGTTGTTGCTGCGTTGAGAAAGATAAAAAACAGGAAAAAAATTATATTATTGCGAAAATAAGTGTTGCAAAAACGAGCTGATTGAGGTATACTAAGTCTTGCGTTTGACAAATGCTTCGATAGCTCAGTTGGTAGAGCACTTCACTCGTAATGAAGGGGTCGAGGGTTCAAGTCCCTTTCGAAGCTGGCCGATCGAATCCGTGAGATTAATCAGTATGGTTGGTTTCACGGATTTTTTGTATAGGTAATAACCGGAAAGGGAACAGAATAAACATTACAGAATAACATTCAGCCATTTTCTTGACAAAACCCCTTATATAAGATAAAATACTTTGTGATTCAAGTTGTTTTGAATGAACAAAAAAGAATTTAGTAAAAGGAGAAATCGTGTTATGTTAGAAAAAATGCAGGAACTTATCGCAGATCAGCTGAGTGTGGATGCTGACAGCATCACAGAAGCATCTTCCTTTAAAGATGATTTGGGAGCAGATTCTCTTGATCTCTATGAATTGATCATGGCTCTTGAGGAGGAGTATGATGTTGAGATTCCTACAGATGATTTGGAAAGTATCAACACAGTAGGTGACGTAATCAATTTCTTAAAGAGCAAAGGTGTAGAGTAATAACAATTGCACATAAGCCTGATAACAGGCAGCTTTTGACACCAAGAAGGTATGGATTCATGTGCCTCGCTTGGTGTCAAAATTTTAGGGCGCGGTACTGAAGTTTGATTAGCGCCGGAAGTAAAAGGATAAAAGAAAGGCTGGAATAGAAAAATGGGTAAAATTGCTTTTGTTTTTCCGGGACAGGGAGCACAGGCGGTAGGAATGGGAAAGGATGTATACGAGCATTCACCGGTTGCAAAAAAAGTTTTTGATGAGGCATCCGAAGCAGTCGGATTGGATTTGAAAGCTTTGTGTTTTGAAGAAAATAATGACATTAATATTACAGAATATACGCAGGTATGTCTTTTGACGACCAGTGTGGCGATTATGAAAGAACTGGAGACAAGAGGTGTGCAAGCAGATGTTGCTGCCGGACTGAGTCTCGGCGAATATTGTGCGTTGGTGGCGGCGGAAGCCATGGACTATGCGGATGCAGCGAAAGCAGTCCGTAAGCGCGGCATCTTTATGCAGGAAGAGGTTCCTGCCGGCGAAGGAGCAATGGCAGCGATTCTTGGATTGGAAGCGTCGGAAATTGAAAAGAATATAGAAGAATTTGAACAGGTTCAGGTGGCTAATTATAACTGCCCGGGACAGATTGTAATATCAGGGGAGACAGAACAGGTCAGACAGGCTGCGGATAAATTAAAAGAGGCAGGGGCAAAAAGAGCGTTGATGCTTAATGTCAGTGGACCATTTCACTCTGACCTGCTTGCCGGAGCCGGTGACAAACTGAAAAAGGTTTTGAATGAAATAGAGATTGCCAAACCGAAGATTCCGTATGTGGCGAATGTAAATGCGTCCTATGTGACAGAGCAGGATAAGATTCAGTCGCTACTGGTAAAACAGGTAAGTAATTCCGTACGCTGGCAGCAGTCGGTGGAGGCTATGGCAGCAGATGGCGTTGATACTTTTATTGAGATAGGACCGGGAAGAACGTTGGCCGGCTTTAACAAGAAGATTGGCAAGGCAATTGGTAAAGAATTAACGACATATAATGTGGCGGTAATGGAAGATATAGACAAAGTTGTGGAAGCGTTGAAATAAAGCTTAGTGAAAGAGAGGGACTATGTTATTACAGGATAAAATAGCAATTGTGACCGGCGCAAGCCGGGGAATCGGCAGAGGAACAGCTCTTGCCCTGGCAAGAGAGGGAGCCACGGTGATTGTTAATTATAATGGTTCAAAAGAGCGTGCGGAAGAAGCAGTGGATGAGATTGTAAACAGTGGCGGCAAAGCCATTGCCGTACGCTGTGACGTGAGTGATTTCGAACAGGCGAAAAATTTTTTTGCAGATATCCACAAAGAATATGGAAGAATTGACATATTGGTGAACAATGCCGGTATTACAAGAGATAATCTGATTATGAAAATGTCAGAAGAAGAGTTTCAGGACGTAATTCAGACTAACCTTGCCGGTGTGTTTAATGGAATTAAGTTTGTGACCCGTCCCATGATGAAACAGCGTGCCGGACGTATTATCAATATGGCGTCTGTTTCCGGTATAATCGGAAACATGGGGCAGGCAAATTATTCTGCGTCCAAGGCGGGTGTGATTGGACTGACAAAAGCAACAGCCAAAGAATTATCTTCACGCGGAATTACGGTGAATGCGGTTGCACCCGGATTTATTGCGACGGAGATGACGGACAAGCTGTCAGACAATGTAAAAGAAGAAGCTTGTAAATCTATTCCGCTTGGGGCATTTGGAACCGTGGAAGATGTAGCTGAGGCAGTAGTTTTTCTCGCTTCTGATAAGGCAAAATACATAACGGGACAAATCCTGTGTGTAGATGGCGGCATCGCTATGTAAACGAAAAATAAACATTGTAGTTGAACAAAAAGAATGGAGGACAAAATGAGTAGAAGAGTTGTTGTAACCGGTATGGGTGTCGTAACTCCCATTGGAAATAATGTTAACGAATTTTGGGAGAATATAAAAAAAGGCACCGTAGGAATCGGACCTATCACGAAATTTGATACAACAGAATACAAAGCACATCTGGCTGCTGAGGTGAAAGATTTTGATCCTCTGATTGCTATGGACAAGAAAGCGGCGCGCCGCATGGAAGATTTTGCGCAGTATGCCGTAGTGGCTGCCCATGAAGCACTGG
Organism: uncultured Eubacterium sp.; assembly: GCA_964524245.1. GTDB lineage: Bacteria > Bacillota > Clostridia > Lachnospirales > Lachnospiraceae > Eubacterium_F. The sequence goes on from CAZGDT010000004.1 coordinate 17,834, forward strand.
AAGACAGTGGGCTGGATTTGGACAAAGAAGACCGTTTTATGGTTGGCTGCAGTGTGGGCTGTGGAACCGGAAGCTTACAATGTGTTCAGCAGAATTATGAAAAACTTTGCACAAAAGGTCCTAACCGCGTGGCACCCCTTATGATTCCGATGCTGATTTCCAATATGGCGGCAGGAAATATTTCGATTCAATTCGGATTAAAAGGGAAAAATATTAATGTAGTCACGGCATGTGCCACCGGAAACCACTGTATTGGAGAAGGATTCCGCTCTGTTCAGTACGGTGAAGCTGATGTGATGCTTGCCGGAGGTTCCGAAGGAGCGATTACGCAACTTGGACTTGCCGGCTTTACCGGTTTGAATGCTTTGAACACGACAGATGATCCCAAAAGAGCGTCAATTCCGTTTGACGTCGATCGCGGCGGCTTTGTCATGGGTGAGGGAGCCGGGATTCTTGTTCTGGAAGAATTGGAGCATGCAAAGAAAAGAGGTGCCCATATATATGCAGAAATTATCGGATATGGTGCGACCAGTGATGCGCACCATCTGACTGCGCCGATTGAGGACGGAAGCGGCGACGCAAAAGCCATTGAATTTGCTCTTCGTGATGCCGGAATTGATCCGGAAGAAATTGATTATATCAACGCACATGGTACAAGTACGCATATGAATGATGCTTTTGAGACAAAGGCAATTAAGCGTGCACTTGGAGAGGCTGCTTATCATTGTAAGGTGAATTCCACGAAATCCATGATAGGTCATCTGCTCGGCGGAGCCGGTGGCGTGGAGGCCGTAACATGCGTAAAATCCATTATGGAGAATTATATACATGCGAACGCCGGACTGGTCAATCAGGATCCGGAATGTGATTTGGACTGCCCTAAAGAGGCTGTTGAGACAGAAGTGAATATTGCCATGAGTAATTCACTAGGGTTTGGCGGACATAATGCCGTATTAATTTTCAAAAAGTATACAGAGTAAAGAAGTGAAAGGAGCAAAAATGCTGTTAGACATCAATGACATTCAAAAAATAATCCCGCACCGTTATCCCTTTCTTTTAGTTGATTGCATCGAAGAAATGGAACCCGGAACAAGAGCAGTCGGATATAAAAATGTAACGATGAATGAACCCTTCTTTCAGGGACACTTTCCGGAACAGCCGGTGATGCCCGGTGTCCTTATCATTGAAGCACTGGCTCAGGTGGGGGCGGTTGCTGTTCTCAGTCTGGAAGAAAACAAAGGAAAACTCGCCTTTTTTGGAGGAATCAAAAATGCCAAATTCCGCAAACAGGTAATTCCGGGTGACCGTTTAAGACTCGAAACAGAGATTGTGAAATGCAAAGGTCCGATGGGCGTCGGAAAAGCGATTGCCACGGTTGATGGTAAACTTGCTGCGGAGGCAGAAATAAGTTTTATGTGTACGGAAGCAAAAAAATAAGAAATAAATGGAAAAGCAAGCGGAATGGAGGAAGACAATGAAAACAACAAAAATAGGTATCATGGGATATGGAAATTTAGGAAGAGGCATCGAATGCGCAATCCGTCAAAATGATGATATGGAACTTACCGCTGTTTTTACAAGGAGAAATCCGGATACGGTATCCATTCTTACGGAAGGGGTTCCGGTGTATCCCGTTGAAAAAGCTATCGAAATGAAAGATAAAATAGATGTTTTGATTCTATGTGGCGGGAGTGCTACGGACCTGCCGAAAGAGACAATGGAATATGCCAGGTATTTCAATGTTATTGACCGTTTTGACACGCATGCAAGAATACCGGAACATTTTGCCAATGTTGATGCCGTGGCCAAAGAGAATGGAAACATAGCATTGATATCAGCAGGATGGGATCCGGGAATGTTTTCTTTGAATCGGCTTTTTGGTAATGCAATTTTACCGGAAGGAAAAGATTATACATTTTGGGGAAAAGGAGTAAGCCAGGGACATTCCGACGCAATTCGCCGTGTAGAAGGAGTAGTGGATGGAAAGCAGTATACCGTGCCGGTTGAATCTGCACTGGAAGCAGTCAGAAGTGGTGAAAATCCGGAACTTACAACACGTGAGAAGCACACAAGAGTATGTTATGTTGTGGCTGAGGAAGGTGCTGACAGGAAAAAAATAGAAGAAACCATAAAAAACATGCCGAATTACTTTTCGGATTATGACACTACCGTTAACTTTATTACAGAAGAAGAGCTTCAAAAGAATCACAGCGGAATTCCTCATGGAGGATTTGTTATACGCAGCGGAAAAACCGGATGGAAAAAAGAAAATACACATATTGTTGAATACCGCTTAAAACTTGATTCGAATCCGGAATTTACCGCTTCTGTCATTGTGGCATATGCAAGAGCAATATTTGCCATGAGGCAGGATGGTATGATGGGGTGTAAAACGGTATTTGATGTGGCACCGGCGTATATGAGCCCATTAAGCGGAGAGGAACTTCGTGCTTCTTTACTGTAATCATAAACATTGTAAAATTGCACAAATTCATGCTGCTGGTTTTGCGCTAATTTTCACAAATATTCTACAGCTATCGAAAAAAAGATTACGAAAACGTGAAAAAAGTGGTATACTAATAGAGTAGACAGTAAAGTGAGCACTATTTGAGAGTCGTAGTGTAATCGGCAGAAAGGATGGATAGACTTGTTTGAAGTAGGAGATTATGTGGTACATGGCAACAGCGGTGTCTGTAGGGTAGAGGAAATCCGAACGATGGATGGAATCGGAACAGATCAGAAAAGGACGTATTATACGCTTGTTCCCATTTACAGTTCCGGCAGTAAATTGTTTGTACCTACGGATAGTAAAAAAGTAGTGACGCGTTCCGTCATGACGAAAAAGGAGGCGCAAAAGCTTCTGGAAGAATGGGATCAGATTGAGACTCTTTGGGTTGAGAATGACAAAAAACGCGAAGAGATTTATAAGGAGGCACTTCGTTCCTGTGACTGCAGGCAATGGGTGAAACTGATTAAGACTTCTTATGAGAGAAATCAGGCACGCTTGAAAAGTGGGAAAAAGGCAACGACAAGTGATGAACGTTATCTTCATATGGCGGAAGATAATTTGTTTGGAGAACTTGCCATTCCATTCAAGATGACAAAAGGAGAAGCTGAAGATTATTTTGTGGCTCAGATTCGTGGAGAATAAAGAGAGTAAGTCAGAGAAAAGCGGGGCATACACAGTACAGTTGTATGCCCCGCCGTTTTTATGCTTTCAAATTCTGCATCATGGTATCAATCAGATTTTGTACAGTAGAAACTACTTCGTCAAGTGCAATCTTATCCTGTACGGATTTGTCGCGCGTGGAAAGTTCAACAACAGATTCTTTCATATTCCGCGGACTTACTACGAGGCGAATCGGAACACCCAGAAGATCGGCATCAGAAAACATGACGCCGGGGCGTACACTGCGGTCATCATAAATTACTTCAATATGGGAGCTCTGAAGTTCTTTATAAAGGCTGTCAGCATAATTCTTTGCCTCTGCATCATCCGAACGGAGACAGCAGAGGTGAACCTGCCAGGGAGCAATGGAAATCGGCCAAATGGGACCGTATTCGTCGTGATGAGCTTCACAGACGGAAGCGGCAAGACGTCCTACGCCAATGCCGTAGCATCCCATAATCGGATAATGAGAAGAACCATCGGCATCGAGGTACTGCATATTCATAGACTTCGTATATTTGGTGCCAAGCTGGAATATGTTTCCTACTTCGATACCACGGGAAATATGAATCGTTCTCTTCCCACACTTAGGACAGATTCCATTGTCCGCAATTTTGGCTACATCGGTATATTTTGCATCCGGTACATCCCGTTCCATACATAATCCCGTGTAGTGATATTCATCTTCATTGGCTCCGCAGGATAAATTATTTGTTCCTTCAAGGGAACGGTCATAGATAACAGTGTGGCTGCCATTCACATTGAGATTTACAGGACCGATGTAACCGGCATGCAAACCACAATCTTCCGTGATGACAGCGGGATGTACTTCTTCGCTGAGGAAATTTGTAAGTTTTGTTTCATTGACATCCAAATCGCCGCGGATGAAAATAACGACATAATCATCCGTCATATTTTTTTGATAAACAACTGCCTTACAGGACTTTTCCAAAGGAGATTTAAGAAAATCACAAATTTCTTCAATCGTATGGATATTTGGTGTATGCTTTTTGGTAAGAGGTTCATCTGTGTCGTCTTTTGTATTTATAATGATAGTTTCGGCAGCTTCCATGTTCGCACGATAATCGCATTCAGAGCAAATGGCAATCGAATCTTCACCAATCGAAGTCAGCAGCATGTATTCATGTGAGAGACTTCCGCCCATCATACCGGAATCGGAAGCAACTGTAACGACTTCAGGTATGCCGGCCCGGGCAAAAATGC
>CAZGDT010000005.1:0-18829 GCA_964524245.1 uncultured Eubacterium sp.
CAAGGGCTCTTGGAATAATACCGAATACGACAAGACGGTATCCGTTATAAAAATTGGCATCCGGAAGCGTCTCCAGTACGTAAGCGAGCCACTGCCCGACGGAAACACCGATTACGGAAAGTGTCGTAACAATCACATTCAGTTTTTTGGAAAAATACAGGCTGGCAACACCAATTGCGTAAACATATATAAGCACGACATGATATGTCAGCGTAACCGTTGCAACCGTCACAAACAAGACGGCACAGACCGTAAGCAGATATTTTACCCACTCATCCTGGATTTTGCACCCATTTACAACAATGGTCGGAATCCATAACAAAAGCGACCCGATTACATAAGCGACTGTCATGACTCCCATGCCAACCTTGAAGATGCCGACAATATTCAAAAGATAGACAAGTGTAAAGATAAAAAAAGTAATTCTCATCACTTTTGCGACGGCACGGGTTGCCTGCTTCTCATTCTGAATTAATACACTGCTTTTTTCTTTCATGAACATATCCTCCTACTATTATTTGTTTTTTCATTATCCTCTATTCTGAGCATCTACCAGATTTTCACTCTGATACATTTTTCTGAGTTTAGGCTTCTCTATTTTACCGGTCGGGTTACGCGGCACATCAGCAAAAAATATTTTTCTCGGTCTCTTGTAACGCGGCATTCCTAAACAGAATTCTGCAATTTCTTCTTCCGTACAAACTGCCCCCGGAACAAGTTCAATAATTGCTGCCGCAATCTCACCAAGTCTCTCATCCTTCAATCCGATTACCGCCACGTCCTTGACCGCTTCATGTCTGCTTAAAAAATTCTCTATCTGAACCGGATACAGATTTTCACCGCCACTGATAATGACATCCTTTTTACGATCGACAAGATAGATAAAACCGTCTTCATCTTTCTCAGCCATGTCACCGGTGTAAAGCCATTCTCCGTGGAGAACTTCTTTCGTAGCCTCTTCATCATTGTAATAGCACTTCATCACACCCGGCCCTTTTACCGCCAGCTCTCCTACGTCTCCCTGCGGTACTTCATTTCCTTCCGGGTCTATAATTTTCGCTTCCCATCCGAATCCCGGAATTCCGATGGCACCCACTTTATGTATGTTGTCCACTCCTAAATGAACACAGCCCGGTCCAATCGATTCGCTGAGCCCATAATTCGTATCATACTGATGTGCCGGAAAATATTCTTTCCAACGGTGAATAAGGCTCTGCGGCACCGGTTGAGCACCAATATGCATTAACCGCCACCGGGACAGATCGTAGTCTTCTTTCTTCAGTCTCCCACTATCCAGTTCTATGAGAATATCCTGCGCCCACGGAACCAAAAGCCAGACAATGGTACACTTTTCATTGGAAACGGTTTCCAGAATTGTTTTCGGGCTTACTCCTTTAAGCAAAACTGCCTTACTTCCGCTTAGCAGACTGCCAAACCAATGCATTTTGGCCCCGGTATGGTACAAAGGCGGAATGCACAAAAATACGTCATCGTGTGTCTGACCATGGTGATTCTGTTCCACTTTACAGGAATGCATCAGACTCTCGTGATTATGTAAAATTGCTTTTGGAAATCCCGTGGTACCCGATGAAAAATATATCGCGGCATCATCTTCGTCTGAAATAGGTATTCCGGGTGCCAGACTTGCACAATTGGCCGTCAGCTTATCATAATCCTCTGCAAACGAAGGGCAGTCACCGCCCACGTAAAACAAAAGCCGGTTTTTACTGATTTTATCTGCAATCCCTTCTACACGGCCGATAAACTCCGGACCAAAAACAAGGACATCCGCTTCCGCCAGATTAAGACAATATTCTATCTCATCCGGCGCATACCGGAAATTAAGCGGAACAGCCAGGGCTCCTGTTTTTAATATACCAAAGTAAATAGGCAGCCATTCCAAACAGTTCATTAACAGTATTGCCACTTTGTCTCCTTTTCCAATCCCGCGCCCTAACAGAAGCTGAGCAAAACGGTTGGCTTTTTCGTCAAACACGTGCCAGGTAATCTCCCGACGATAATGGCACATCGGACTCGACTCAATCAATTCATAATCCCGCCAAGTCACTCTCTTTTTTTCCTGTATGTCCGGATTTATCTCAACAAGGCTCACCTCATTGGGATATTTTTTTGCATTGTTCTCTAATAAGTCTGTAATTGGCATTCCCGTATCCTCCGTCTTTTATCAAATAAAGGGCTTTTTTAACAGCCACACTTCTTATATCATACCTTATTTCAGACGATTTATCAAGGAAATCACCTCATGAATTTCATTAACTACATAATCACAACTTGCCTGAAACTCTTCAAGCGGGTAATTCCATCTTTTCTCCCGGATACCTACGGTTATAAATCCACCCTTGCGCGCTCCTGACAGTGCCGGAATAATATCCTCGACCACAAGGCAGTTCTCCGGGCGGACTCCCATCTTATTTGCCGCTTTTATGTACACATCAGGGTATTCCTTACCGCGTTTCACATCTCCCGTCTCCGTAAAAGACCGGAACAAATCATAGATTCCTCTGTTTCGCAAACACGGTTCAAAAAGCGCTGCGGCATTCGAAGTTGCAACCCCTGCCGGAATTTTCTTCTCCTTCAGCCATTCCAACAGTTCCTTCGTCCCGGGCTTTAATTCGACTTTATGTGAATAAGCTTCACATGCCATGGCATTCCACTCTGCCATCACTTCTTCTTTTGTTGCCTTTATCCCAAACCGTTCGATGGTATAAACCGCCACATCTTCAAATCCCATAGACATTATCGCCTTCGGATAATCTTCCGGTACGGAAAATCCGTATTTCCCAAGAAAATCAATATCGATTTGTGTCCAAACCCAGGTAGAATCCAGTAAAGTACCGTCCAAATCAAAAATCACGCCTTCCACCTTCATTTTTGTTTCCCCTCTCTATTTCTTTTATAACAAGATTTGCAATCTTTCGATGCCCTTCCACACTCGGATGAGGATCCATCTCTTTTCCCTGCCATGAAAGATTGACCATGGATTTTTCTTCTCTGTCAAAACATGTTTTAACATCGACAGTCTGATATCCGTCCGATTCACTGAAGCATTGATTCAACAAAGAAATATAGTAGTCCGCTGTTTCATAAACTCCGGCAAATGCCCCGATACCCTTTGCCGGATTATAAATATTGTTCACATAGATTTGCACATCCGGATTTATCTCTTTGATTTCATTAATTATCCGGGGGAAATTTTTATGGAAATCACGGCAGGCACTTTGAAACATTTCCCCACCATTTTCAATCACTGATTCCATATTCGCGTCAAATTGGATTAAATGCAGCAGGTCATTTGATCCAATTGAAATTGTTATAATGTCCGCATATCGAATTGTGGCATGGTATTTTCCATACAAATCATTTTCCGGATTATTCAGAATATTCAGCAAATCTTCGCTCCGCATTCCATTGGTCCCGAAATTGGATAAAATAACGGAATCATATTTTTTCTCCAGATATTTACGCACAAGTCCCACATAAGACTGTTCCTCCCGATTTTCCAGCCCATAACCATAGGCAATGCTGTCTCCCAGCGCGACATAACGAATCGTAGAAGAAATTGTATCTCCGGAACTCGCCCGTTCCACCGGAACCGCTTTGTAACCACAACACAAGGCAAATATAACCACCGCAATTCTCACCATCTTCCAATACACAAAAACGCCTCCTACACAAATTTCCCATGCTAGTATGTGTAGAAGGCGAAAAATTATTCATCCATATCATCTACATTATGATATACGTTCTGAACGTCATCATCCTCGTCCAAAAGATCCATAATCCGTTGAAACATTTTTTTGTCTTCATCTGTTTCCAGTGCAACGTAATTTTGCGGAATCATCGTGATTTCAGCCTGTGCCATCGGCACATTTTCTTTTTCAAGCGCTTCACGTACCGTGCTGAAATCTTCCGGCGCCGTAAGAATTTCATAACTGTCATCTTCTTCCAGAAAATCTTCTGCCCCGGCATCCAGTGCCAGCATCATAAACTCATCCGCATCTGCCGTATATTCCTCTTTATCAACAATAATCTGCCCCTTCTGATCAAACATATAAGATACGCACCCGGTCGTTCCGACGTTTCCGTTCCCTTTCGTGAATGCATTTCTCACATTGGATGCGGTCCGGTTCTTATTATCCGTCAGTGCTTCTACAATAATTGCCGTTCCACTTGGCCCATACCCTTCATACTGACAGCTTACATAGTTTACGGCGTCAACATTTCCTGCCGCTTTTTTGATTCCCCGTTCAATCGTATCATTGGGCATATTATTGGCTTTTGCCTTTGCAATGACATCGCGAAGTTTACTGTTGTTATTGGGATCCGGTCCCCCTTCTTTGACTGCTACGGCAATTTCACGGCCGATAACCGTAAAAATCTTTCCTCTCTTGGCATCATTTTTTTCTTTTTTGTGCTTAATGTTCGCAAATTTTGAATGTCCTGACATTTGTCATCCTCCTATCGTTTTTTTATCTGTTCAATCACTGCCGGTACAAGCTCTGCCGTCCGTACAGCACACATGATTGTGTCATCTCCCGCAATGGAACCGACAATTTCTTCCAGCCCCAAAGCGTCAATCGCTGCTGCAACAGCCATCGCCATACCACTGACTGTTTTTACCACTACAAGATTATCCGCCTGGCTTATGCTCACCATACCATCCTGAAGAACTCTCGCATATCGGTCGGAAAAAACCGGTGTCTTCTCTCCGCCATATTCCATAACAGCATACTTCGGCTTTCCGTCTTTTCCTGACACCTTGGTTAAAGAAAGTTCCCGGATATCCCGGCTTATCGTTGCCTGTGTCACCGGAAATCCCGACGCATGCAGCCGTTTCCCAAGTTCCTCCTGCGTCTCAATTTCGTACCGGCCGATGAGTTCTAATATTTTACTCTGCCTTGTGCGCTTCATTTTCTTCTCCGTTTCCTTAATTTCGATTCAGCTTGCTTCTCATTTTATCAAAGAAACTGACATCACCCAATCGAATCATATCAAACGTCTCTTTGGCTTTCTCAATCCAGACAATATCTCCCGTGGAAACCGTGCAGAGCATATGTCCGTCACCTCGTATCGCCGCTTCATCCGGATAATTTTCTTTCGTCTTCCCTACTTCAATCCGCAGCTTCGAATCGGAAGACACAACAATACTTCTTTTATTCAGCGAATGAGGACATATAGGCGTAATAATGAGTGCTTCCATCGTCGGTGCAAGAACGGGACCCGCTGCCGAAAGATTGTAAGCAGTCGACCCCGTCGGCGTGGATACAAGAATGCCATCTGCCACATATGTATCCATCATCTCGTCATTTACATAAACCTTCGCTGTAACCATATGACCCGGATCCTGCTTGCCAATGATAAACTCATTCACGGCAAGTCCGATAACTTCTCCAACTAACGGTTTCTGTACCTTTCCGGTAAGTGCCATCCTCTTCTCAACTTCATAATGTCCCGCCAGAATCTCATTCAATGCTCCCTGAATCCGCGGTTTTTCAACTTCTGTCAGGAAACCCAGAGTGCCAAAATTAACTCCCAATATCGGCACGCCGGTACCCGCAAACCGCTTTGCCGCCTGAATTATGTACCCATCTCCTCCAAGAACAATTGCCATGTCCGGCTGGTACTGCTCCTCAATTTCAGACGAACTTCCTACTATTTTAGCACATTTTCCATGAGATTCCAAATATCTTTTTATTTCATTTGCCGTCACATGGCGCAAATCTTTTTCCGCATCTGATATAATATAAAATTTTTCCATGCCATTCTCCTCACAGTGTTTCATGAGCGCATTTCACAGTTTCCGCAATTTTTCCTTTCTCTTCTTCCCACACCGCCGGCTGTTCTTTGGATACTTTTTCCAAATACAGCAGATATTCTATATTCCCCTCCGGTCCGCGTATCGGTGAGTAATCCAGTCCCAAAATTTGAAATCCCTGTTCCCGTGCTGCATTGATTACTTTCCCGATAACATCTTCATGCACGGCCGGATCACGAACCACGCCTTTTTTCCCTACCAGCTCACGTCCCGCTTCAAACTGAGGTTTAATCAGACAAACCATCCGTGCGGACTCTTTCATCAATTCCCTCACCGGTGCCAGCACCTTTGTCAATGAGATAAATGCCACATCAATAGAAACAAAATCCACCGGCATTTCTATGTCCGCCGGCGTGACATACCGTATGTTCGTTTTTTCCATTGAACATACACGTTCATCCTGTCTTAACGACCAGGCAAGCTGATTGGTTCCCACATCAATGGCATATACGTAGTCTGCTCCGTTTTGCAGCATACAATCCGTAAAACCGCCGGTAGAAGACCCGACATCCATACAAACTTTTCCTTCCAGACAAATCGGAAATACTTCTAATGCACGCTCAAGCTTAAAGCCTCCCCGGCTGACATACTTCATATGCTTACTCCGCACTTCTATCTCTGCCGACTCCGGAAAAGTCTGTCCGGCCTTGTCCTCTCTCTGATGTTCCACAAATACCTCTCCTGCCATAATAACCGCCTTAGCTTTCTCGCGGGAAGGCGCAAGCCCTCGTTTCACCAGGAGAACATCCAATCTTTCTTTCTTCATTTTTTCCCTGACTCTCCATTCACTGTTTCCGTAATTTTCTTCGCAATTGACGCAGCATCCATTTCATATTTCGCATAGATCTCATCCGGTGTACCATGTTCGATAAAGCGATTTGGAAAACAAATCGGAATACATTTATGATATATTTTTTCCTGCAGAAGAAAAGCTGCTGTCATTTCTGAAAATCCGCCCGCATATACATTGTCCTCAAGCGTCATTATATAACGATGCCGGATTGCCAGTTCTCTCACCAGTTCCTCATCAAATGGTTTTACAAACCGCATATTAACCAGTGTAGGATGAATTCCTTTTGCTTCTACAATCTGCACGGCTTTCCATGCTTTTTCTACCATGTTACCAACAGCCAGAAGGAGAATTTCCTGACCATCCTGCAATATTTCCGCCTTTCCGAACTGATACGGAGTTCTATGATGATTTTTCCATTCAAAGGCATTCCCTCTCGGATAACGTACCGCCACCGGTCCGTCTTCTTTATGAAGTGCAAAATCCAGTGCTTCAAACAGCTCTCTTCCATCCATTGGTGAGACAACCGTCATGTTCGGCATGGTTCCCAGATAGGATAAATCAAAAATCCCCTGATGCGTTTCACCGTCATTACCAACAATTCCGCTTCTGTCAACCGTAAACATGACCGGAAGGTGATTCAGACATACGTCATGTATCATTTGATCATAAGCCCGTTGAAGGAAAGTTGAATATAAAGAAACCACCGGTTTCATGCCGCCGGCAGCCAGTCCTGCCGCAAAAGTCACCGCATGCTCCTCTGCAATCCCCACATCAATTGCCCGTTCCGGATATTTTTCGGCGAAAGCGGAAACGCCGGTACCATCCGGCATGGCCGCACAGACGGATACCAGTCTTTCCTCCTGCTCTCCGCGCGATAACAGCCATTCGGAAAAAAGCTGTGTATATGTGCTTTCCTCTTTTTTGTGAATCTCACCTGTACGTATGTTAAAAGTACCGACTCCATGAAATGCCGACGGATTCTTTTCTGCCGGTTTATATCCCTTTCCCTTTTTTGTTAATACATGAACAAAAACAGGCTGATCCGGTATGGAAAAAGCAGTTTCAAAAGCTGTCACCATTTCACTTACATTGTGTCCGTCTACGGGTCCGATATAGATCAGTCCCATGTCTTCAAACAGCATTCCGGGAATAAAAAACTGTTTGATGGAATTTTTCGCTTTCTTTATTTCCCGGGCAAGCGGCTGACCCACATTAGGAATTTTGTCCAGTGCATTTTCCACATTTGCCTTTAAATTCCTATATTTTCTGTTTGCACGGATTTTCCCCAGATAATTGGAAATCCCTCCGACATTTGGTGCAATCGACATCTTGTTGTCATTGAGCACAATTACCATGTTCGTTTTCAGTGCTGCCGCATTATTCAATGCTTCAAATGCCATTCCGCCGGACAAGGCACCGTCTCCGATTACGGCCATAATTTTCTCATCCGTTCCCCGAAGATCCCTCGCCTTTGCGAACCCCTGTGCTACCGATATTGATGTTGAACTGTGTCCGGTATCAAATGAGTCACACGGATTCTCTTTTACTTTTGGAAAACCGCTTATTCCGCCCATCTGGCGCAGAGTGCAAAACGCAGCTTCCCGGCCGGTCAGCAGTTTATGCACATAAGACTGATGTCCCACATCCCAAATAAGCTTGTCTTCCGGAAAATGCAGACACAAATGAAGTGCCATCGTCAGCTCCACGGCTCCCAGGTTGGAAGCAAGATGTCCCCCTGTCCGGCTGACGCTTTGAACCAATTTGATACGTATTTCTTTGGCAAGCTGCTTGTAATCCTCCGGTCGTATATTATGAATATCATTTTCTTTTACAATCCTGCTTAGTATTGTTCCCACTGTCTTATCCCCTTTTATTTTTCTCTCTCTACAAGAGAAAGAAGAAGTTCGCTCAAAAATTCTTTTGAATTTTCATGTTTTGCCGGCAGCTGCTGAAGAAGTTCTATTCCCTGCCCGGTATATTCCTTCACTTTCTCTCTGCCCATTTCCAAGCCATGTAAAGCCACATAAGTGGACTTTTCATTTTTTTCATCGCTGTGAACCGGTTTACCGATAACCTCTTCTTCACCGACAAGATCCAGAATATCATCCTGTATCTGAAATGCCATTCCAATGCATGTTCCCACCTGTTCCAAGATCTGAATCCGGTCCCCATCTGCCCCTGCAAGGATGGCACCAATCATAAGACTTCCCTCAATCAGTGCCGCCGTTTTATTCCGATATACATAACAAAGCATATCTTCTTCCAGAAAATGACCGTTCTGCTCTACGTCTACTGCCTGACCTCCTACCATCCCATAAATACCGGCTTTATGTCCCAAAACAGAAAGTGCATCAGCTATGCGTTCCGATGGCGTTTCACTTTCAAATGCACGAAAAGCTGTCTCATAGGCGGCATTTAACAGAGCATCTCCTGCTAAAATCCCCATGGCTTCTCCATATTTTTTGTGTGTTGTAAGCTTTCCTCTCCGATAATCATCATTGTCCATTGCCGGCAGATCGTCATGCACAAGCGAATACGTATGAATCATCTCCATCGCCATCATAAACGGCCGCACGGCCGCCTCATCTTCTCCGCCAAACATAGTATATGTCTCATAAATAAACATCGGGCGCAGACGTTTTCCACCTGCCCGTATGCTATAGTTCATCGCTTCCAACAGCGTTTTGGCATAACCTTCTTCTTTTGGAAGATAAGGAATAAATCCTTCTTCTACATCCTGAATTTTTTCTACCCATTTATCATTCGCCATCTTCATTTCCTTCTTCCATCAATATCTGAATTTTTTTCTCTACGCGGTCAATCGCTTTGTTTCCCTTTTTGACAAGTTCCATTCCCTCCGAAAACAATTGGTATGATTGCTCCAGCGGCATCTTTTCCTGCTCCATTTTCGTAACAACGGACTCCAGCTGCTCCATAATTTCTTCCAGTTCCATTTCCCTGTCCTGCTGCATCTATTCATCCTCCTGTTTGTTCACTTCTTTTACCTGTGTCCTGACTTTCCCGTCCACAAGCGTCATAATCAGAATATCATCTCTGCTTATTTTTTTTACGGAGTCTATCATCTGCCCTTGTGAATCCGCCACATAGGCATAACCTCCCGCCAGCCGCTTCAGCGGGCTCACGGCATCGAGCCTTCCTGCCAGCAGGGCAGATAAATGTTTCTTATCTTTGATATGCTGACACATCTCTCTTTGCAGCCGGTCCTCCAAATCAGTTAAGTGCTGCCTCTTCTGCAAAATCTGATTTTGCGGATTTAAATATCGCAAACGCGACTCTGCCGCATTGAATCGTTCTCTTTCAAAATCTACCTGTGCAAGAATGCAGCGGGCAATCCGCTCCTTGCAGCTGTATAATCCGTTTATCACCTGACGGACATCATAAACAGCCAGTTCCGCTGCGGCAGAAGGCGTAGGCGCACGCAAATCAGCTGCAAAATCCGCAATCGTATAATCGGTTTCATGACCAACGGCAGAAATAACCGGAGTCCGACACCGGTATATGGCGTCTGCCACAATTTCCTCATTGAATGCCCATAAATCTTCCATGGAACCGCCGCCACGCCCGGCAATTATCACGTCAACACCATATTCGTCAAAAAAAGTGATTCCCGCCGCTATTGTTTCTGCCGCCCCGTCTCCCTGCACTTTTGCCGGATACAGAAACAGCTGAACATACGGATTCCTTCGTTCTGAAATTTGAATCATGTCCCTGACAGCTGCTCCCGTCTCTGCTGTTACAATACCGATCCTGGCAGCATAAGAAGGAATCGGAAGTTTTCTTTCTTCATCAAAATATCCCGCTTTCCTCAGCCTGTCTTTCAGTTGTTCGTAACGTTCCCTAAGCAGTCCGTCTCCTACCGGTGTAATTTTTTTTGCATACAGCTGATACCTTCCATCCCGCTCATACACATTTATGGAACCGCCCACAATCACTTCCTGTCCGTTCTCCATCCGAAAATCCAACCCGCGTCTGTCTCCGCGAAACATCACACAAGTCAGCTGCGAAGTCTCGTCTTTCAAAGAAAAATAAATATGCCCGGAGCTATGATATTTGCAATTGGATATCTCGCCTTTTACAAATACAACCGACAGGGCATATTCTCTCGAAAACATATTCTTAATATACTGATTGACGGAAGAGACGGAATATACATTTCCTCTATTCATTTACAATCTTTCCTAATATACCGTTGACAAAAGAAGCTCCGTTGTCCTCTCCATACTGCTTTGCCAGTTCCACGGCTTCATTCACTGCCACTCCTACCGGCACGTCATCATCATATATGGCTTCATAGACAGCCAGACGCAAAATTGCCAGCTCTGCTTTCGCAATACGGTCAATCTTCCATCCTTTGGCATTGACAGAAATCTTCCCGTCAATATCGGGAAGAAAGGACAGCAGCCTGACCACCTTATCCCGGACTTCCTTTTCTTCCCTTTCACTAATCTCATGTTCTTCCGGAAAATGGAAATTTTCCAAAAAATTGCCCATCTGCTCATCAAATTCGTCCTTTGAGTAAAATTCATTTTGGAAAAGCAGACAGAATATACATTCTCTCATTTCATGTCGTGTCATAATTTTCCTCTTAGTTCTGTTCCAGGGTAACACCGGCAATACGCACATTCACCTGCTTCACCGTAAGTCCCGTCATGGAATTAATCGCCTGAATCACTTTTTCCTGTACCTGTTTGCAGGTATCGGGAATATTGTAACCGTACTTCATATTTATTGCCAATTCCACAATTGCAGAATCATCCTGCACCTCTACCCTGACACCTTTGGACAGATTCCTGGCACCGAATTTTCCTGCCAGTTCCCCCGCAAAACCACCTGCCATGGAATCAACACCTTCTACCTCGGATGCTGATATGCCGGCAATACCGGATACAACTTCATTGGCAATCTGCACTTCCCCGACACCGGAATGCTTTTCAAATGATTCATTCGTCATCTCTGTCATACTTTCGTACCTCCTATTGGTATGATACCTACAACCAAACAGTTGTAATATGTATTATAGCAGATTTATTTCTTTTTGCCAACAGGCGATATTACAATTTTATCTGCACTGCATTCTGTTTTGCGTTTTACGATATCCTCAATCTGTGCAATCTGCTGTTCCGTAAGATCTTCTGCATTTACAACAACATCCACGCTGTCTGATAAAATCGTTACAACGGCATCTGAAAAACCTTTTGCGGAAAGAAGGTTCTCCGTCGCCGTCTCCTTCTCACTTATTTCGGTCATTTCCATAATCTGATTCATTGCTTTTTCTTTCTGAGTGCCTGTAACATTTTTATTATTCACAAGCCCGGTCAGCGTTTCTTTATTCTTCGCACGGGTCTGCTCTCTGGAAAGTTTTGCCTCCTCAAAATAACTGTTTGTCACTGTATTGCTTACAAGAACGGCTTCTCCGGCATTTTCTTTTGACGATGTTTTTTCGCTGTCTTCGGCGACGGCAGAAGCACCGGTAACCGTTTCTTCTTCGTCCAAAACAATATCTTCCTCCGAAATATCTGCTGCCTCCTTTTCATTTTCCGTATCTTCCGTTGATTCCTGCCGGCTGTCCGGATTCATTGCCAGTTCATCCTGTTCTGTCATACTTAAATAACCGGCAATTGCCACCATAACAACCAGTGCCGTTATGATTATCTGATTTTTTTTCAATACTTTCTTCACTCCTTTGCCTCCTTGCTTTTCATTATTTTTATTTTATGACTCTCGATAGAAAATAATGCACTCACGGCGTCTGTTATTTCTCTTTTTATTACGGAATCATATCCGCCTCCGCAAACGATGACGATGCCTTCTATCTCCGGCTCTTTTTCCTGAATAATGTAGGGAGAGGAATCTCTGTCTGAATTTTCTACAAGAACAGTCTTTTCCTCATTTGACTCTCCCTTGTTTGTGTTGTCTTTTAAGGTAACTTTTTCGTTCGACGCTTTTAACGTAATCATAACCTCTGCCTGTCCTACACCTTCCACTTTTTGGAGCAATTCCTTTAGCTCTTCTTCCCTTTCTTTTTTGTATTCTTCAAGTGAATCCGTCTCACTTTCTGTTATCCGGCTTTCCGCAGTCTCTGTATCCGGGCTTTTATCTTCTCCGGAATATGATAAAAAAAAGAACAGAATACCGCATATCACCACAATACCCAGACGAAACGCCCCTGCTTTTTCAACGATTTTTTTCAATTCCTGCATTTCTCTGACTGCCCTCCACAATAAATATTTTTTCTTCCTCTGCCCCATAGCACAATGCCAGCGATGACACAAGCGAAGAGACCTGTTCCGGAATTTTATTTACATATACACGAATAAACTGTATCTGCTTCCCATCCCATCTGACTTCACAGTTTTCTTTTGTTGTCCCGCATTGTTCCGCGATATTTTTACGAATCTGCTCCGTATACTGTTCCTGTATCTTCTGTTCGTATTTCTGACCCAGCAATTGAATCTCTTCTTTCGTTTTTTCTGCTTCCTGACGATAATCTGCCTGAATAAGAAAATTTTTCCAGTCATTTTCTTTCCCCAAAATCTGAAGCACCGGCGTTAACACCATAATTACTACAATCAGACCGGTCGCATAAGAAAAAAATTTTTTATATTCCGTATTCAGAAAAAGATTTCCAAGTAAAGAAGATAAAAGCAGAAAAACGGTGACGTGACGAATCATTTGCATTATTGTTTCCATATCAATCTCCTTTTTCCTGTTCAGCACAAATTGGTACTGACCAGCACGATTACTACCGACAGCAAAAACATAAGCACCGATGCCGTGATGTATCCAAGCATGATTTTCCCGCTTGTTGCGGCAGACTGCAGCACCATTACAATTCTCCGATCACTCACCGGTTGAACAAGCGCCCCGCCAACCCGGTATATACAGGTAAATATAAGAACCTGAATCAGAGGATAAATGCACAAAACAATGATTCCTATCAGTCCTCCCACACCAACCGCACTTTTAATCAGCGTTCCGCTTCCCATCACGGTATCCATCACGCTTCCTACCGTACTGCCTACTCCCGGCAAACCTCTGGCAGCATTTCGAACCGTATTATTGCGCACCCGGTCCATGACCGGAATCAAAATCCCCTGAATTCCCTGATACCCGAGCAACACCGTAAAGAAAATTTTCATACTCCAACGCAGAAAACTCCCGACTAATTCTGCCATTTTGGAAAAACGCTGTTCAGCAATCTGATTTATTATACTTAGGCAGAAAAAAATCTGTACACCGGGCAGCAAAAAATTTTTGATTATCATTTCAAGTATCCCCATGGCAACAAGCATTGTTTCATAGAATACAAGCGAGCTCTGCATGCCACCCCCGTAACACAGGGCAAGTGAAAAGGAAGGAACAAGCACTTTCATGTAGTTCACCAGCCGCTCCAGGGCTTCTTCCGTTACATTATATATATCTGAAAAGCCGGCCATTACCGTTCCAAAAAGAAGGAGAAATACAACATAAAATCCCATTTCTCCCAAATTTCCATCCCCAATTGTACCGGCAAAACGAACAAACAAGCCGGCAAACACACTAAGTGCCAAAATATGAAGCAGAATATGTTTCTGTTTCTCCCATTGTTCGGAAATCTGCCGTTCCATACAGGTTATAATCTCCCGAACGGAAAATCCGGTTTTTCCATTCATTACATTCGCGACATATTCCCGGACAGAAAATCCGTCTGCATCTTCCTGCTTTATAAAATCATCCACTTTTTCCAGTGATATTTCATTTTCCCAATCTGTCACCGCCGCCTTATCCGCAGCGTGACAGACAGGCACGGACTTCCAACACATACAGCATACAAGCAGAACCCAGGCGTATTTCATTGCAGCATATCCCCCAACGTCTTCAAAAGTGCTTCCAGTACAGGAAAACTGACAAGCATCATACTGATTTTCCCCACTATGTTAATCTGTCCTGCTACGGCGCCATTACCAAAATCCCGACACAGACTTACTACAAGCTGTGTCAGATAAGCAATTCCCAGCATTCGCAGCAAAATATTCAAATATTCTTTTTCCATTCCGACAGCTGACTCAAATTCGCGAATTCTGACAACCACCGCTTCTATGGAAGAGATGCTGTATCTCCCAAGTAAAAGTGTGGCTCCGGTCATTACAACAAAACCATATTCACGCTTCACACTTCCTGCCATCATTGTAAGAAAAATGGTTACCAGGCCCATTATCGCAATTTTTAGCATGTTATAATCTCCCCTCTCAGATCGCAAACATGTTTTCTATGGATTCGAACAATTCTGATATGTAGGGAATAATCCAAAACAATACCAGAATTAAACCTGCAAGACTCAGAATAAATGCCTGTTCATCTCTCCCTGATTGTTTCAAAATCTGATTAAGAATTGTAACCAAAATTCCAACCAGCGCTATTTTAAAAATAATTGAAATCTCCATAAAAGTGTTCTTCCTTTTTCTTTTTTCCCGCTTCCGCCATTCTCATACAAAAATCAGGCAAATCAGCATTCCTCCAAAAGCTCCCAATAATGGGTACAGACGAAGCCGGTTGTGACAGTTGTCATTCTCCCGGTCCACACTTACCTGCAGACGCTGTCTGTATAAATCTATTGTACATAGCTGCATCTCCACATCTAAATACCCCAGCATTCCTCCAAACCTTATCCACTCTTCCCGTTCCCGTGCTCCCATCTGCATGGAAGGAAGGGTAATTTCTGTTGTCTCCTTCCATATTTGTTCTATCTGCTTTGACGATTTTTCCATTTCCTCTGCCAGCCGGAAGAAAAAAGTTTTCAGCGAACCATGAAGTCTCTTTTCCACTTCATGACAGGCTTCCGGAAGAGGTGTCTTCCCATATTGGATTTCTCCCCGCAAAATAGACAAAGCAAGCTGACATTCCCGCAAATTTGCCATACGTATCCGGCACCTCATACGATACCAAAAGCCAATTCCTGCGCTTCCCGTCATAACAAATACAATACCGGCCCATTTCAGCTCCATAAAAGATTTCCTCCTCCATCATAAATTGCCCGGCAATTTCCCGGATTTCTTTTTTCTCCCAACAAAATATACCGTTCAAACATTCTGTTTTTCAACATTTGGGACAGAACAGGCTTTTCCTTCATTTGTTCCATACTGCTGCCGTGAACGGTAGCCAAAAGAGAACACCCGCCGGTTATTGCATGATTCATTGCCTCTAAATCCTCCTGCATTCCCACTTCATCTACCGCTATTACCTCGGGAGCCATGGAACGCAGTACCATCATGATGCCGATATTTTTGGGACACGCATCCATTACATCGCAAAAGGGACCTACCTCTTTTTGCGGAATTCCGGAATAACAGCCGGCAATTTCCGACCTTTCATCCACAAGAGAAACATTTCTTCCCCGGAATCCGCTCCCTCCTGTCGCAAGCTTTCTTACCATATCCCTCAACAGCGTTGTCTTGCCGCCTCCGGGCGGAGACATTATCATGGTTGACAAAAAATCCTCTCCCTTCATCACATAGGGCATCAGTCTGTCTGCACATCCCGGCAACTCATGAGATATGCGAATGTTCAGAAAAGATATGTACCGAATTGTCTTCACCATCCCATTTTCAAGAACAATATGACCGGATAATCCGACCCGATGTCCTCCCGGTATCGTTAAATATCCTTTCCGGATTTCTTCTTCAAAAGCATACAGTGAGTACCGGCTGATTCCGGTCAGCACTTCCCTGAACTCAGAATCCGTAACAACCTGTCCATAGCATTCCGGGACGATAAGTTCTCCCCCATATTGCAATACCGGCGGCCGTCCTTTCCGAATCCGGATCTCCTGCAATTTTTCTTCTCTCTTTACTGTTTTTTCAATTATTTTTCGAATACGTTCCGGCAAAAGCGGCAATACTTCTTTCCGATACATTCCATCCCTCCTTTTCTACATGTATATGCCTGTCCGAATTGAATATACCTTGAAATGGACGGGTTTTTATGCTAAACTGTCTGCGAATCGTAAGAAGGAAGGATAAAATAAAATGAATTACGGATTAATCGGAGAGACACTGGGTCACAGTTATTCAAAAGAAATTCATACAAAATTGGCAAATTATCAATACGAACTTCACCCTCTTACCCGTGAAGATTTTCCCGTATTTATGGAAAAAAAGGAATTTTTCGGCATTAATGTTACCATCCCTTATAAGCAGTCCGTCATTCCTTATCTGACAGCTATGGATGAAAATGCCAAAGCCATTGGTGCCGTCAATACAATTGTGAACAGAAAGGGTAAGTTATTTGGTTATAATACCGACATGCCCGGATTTATTTATATGATAAAGAATAATAATATAACCATAGAAAACAAGAAAGTGGTTATCCTCGGCAACGGAGGAGCTTCACAGGCAATCCAGGCCGGTATAAAAAGCTTAAATGCAAAAGAAATGGTTATTGTAGGAAACCGCACATTTTCAGAAGGAGTTATAACCTATGAGACCTGTTTCAGAAAACACAGTGATGCACAGGTCATTGTCAATACCAGTCCGGTCGGCATGTACCCTGCGATTGACCGTTCTCCCGTAGATCTCGAACACTTTCCCCGATGCGAAGCTGTCGTTGACATTATTGCCAATCCGCTGACGACCAGACTGGTCGCTCAGGCACACTCTCTCGGCATGAAAGGTATTACAGGATTGGAAATGCTGATTGCACAGGCCAAATATGCTGCAGAAATATTTACCGACACTGAGATTTCAGATAAAAAAATTGCAGAAATTTATAAATCTTTCTGCAATTGACAAACAATTTCACCCGGCAGTTTTTTCTCATGTATCAGACGCACTCCCTGATACATCAGCCGTTTCTGATTATTCTCTTTTTTTGAACATGGATTTTTCCGAATCCATGTTTCCAGTGCCAGGCAGGCACACTCATAATCATCCGTTAACTGAAACAAAAAAATCACACCGCCGAAAAACTCATCACACAACAGACTCAGATTCACCTTATCCCTATATTCTTCCGGAATTTTTTCCGGAGAAATGTCTGCCTCATCAAAAGTACCGCGATAAATACGCTCCAGAACTCCTTCTCCATAATATTTAACAATCTCCGCCAAAGAAGCCATCGTATAAATCAAACGTTCCTCTTTCGTAATCATTTCTTTTTCCTCCTGTCTTTCTCTTCCCTGTATGGCCGTTGCCGCAACCCTGTAGAATATTATAGTAAAAGTGCTTTTTCCCCAAAAGGAAAGGACGGTATACAGTTAAAGAAGGATTGGTATCCGCAATGATTTTTCGCAAATAAATAAAATTATGGATAAAACTACGGATTGCTACATAAAGTATAGCATATATTCTTATCGCAACAGACGAGGAGGTACTTATGTGCAGCATTTCCGGTTTTTACAACCCCTCCGCTCAATTCAACGGGCAGCGGGATTATTTTTTGCATATTCTGGAAGATATGAAAAAATGTATGCATCATCGCGGTCCTGACGACAGAGATTGTCTTCTGACCAAACACTGCGGACTCGGACATACCCGTTTATCCATTATTGATCCATCCGGCGGTCATCAGCCGATGACAAAGCAAAGAGCAGGTTATGATTATCACATTGTCTACAACGGTGAAATTTACAATTTGGGCTATTTACGAAAAAAATTGGAATCCAGGGATATAACAATTATGACGAACTCCGATACAGAAATTCTCCTGCTTTCCTTTATGACTTTTGGGGCGGATTTTGTAAAAGATGTGGACGGCATCTTTGCCTTTGCCATCTATGATGAGAGACATGACACACTAACTCTGTTCCGTGATGCTTTTGGTGTTAAACCGCTTTTTTATACAATTATTGAAAATACAATTATTTTTTCTTCCGAACCAAAAGGATGTTTTTGTTTCCCCGGCGTTCGTGCCATTCTTGACCGAAGCGGTCTTAACGAAATATTTTCTCTTGGACCGGCACGCACTCCCGGATCCGGTGTCTTTCAGGGAATTCATGAGCTTTTGCCCGGCACATATGTGACCTGCAGTCCTTTTGGCAGACACGAAACTGCTTATTTCCGTCTGGAAAGCCGTCCTCACTTTGATTCCTATGACGAAACGGTAGAAAAAACCTCCTATCTCCTGCAGGACGCCATCACACGCCAGATGGTCTCAGACGTACCTGTCTGCACTTTTCTGTCCGGCGGGGTTGATTCCAGCGTTGT
>CAZGDT010000005.1:18929-21442 GCA_964524245.1 uncultured Eubacterium sp.
TCTCAGACGTACCTGTCTGCACTTTTCTGTCCGGCGGGGTTGATTCCAGCGTTGTGTCTGCCGTCTGCGCGATGGAACTAAAAAAAAGGGGCGAAAAACTGACTACTTTTTCATTCGACTTCAAAGAAAATGACAGATATTTCAAAGCCAACTCCTTCCAGCCTTCGCAGGATCGGCCCTATGTTGATAAAATGGCGCAATTTCTTCATTCGGAACACCACTATCTGGAATGCGACAGCAAAACCCAGGCGGATCTTCTGTATCGCTCCGTCGACGCACATGACCTTCCCTGTATGGCAGATATTGATTCTTCGCTGCAATTCTTTTGCGAACAGGTAAGTCAGACACACAAGGTTGTACTAACCGGTGAATGTGCCGACGAAGTATTTGGCGGTTATCCGTGGTTTCACCGGGAAGATATGCTAAACTCCGGAACCTTTCCCTGGACGCCGTCCCTTTCACCGAGAAAATCACTTCTGTCGGAGGAACTTGTTAACACACTGCAAATGGATGATTATGTGCGGAATGCATATAACAGTGCCGTCAGCGAAATTAATGTTTTACCGGAAGAAAACGAAACAGAAACCAACCGGCGACGTATCGGCTACATTAACATCCGCTATTTTATGCAGACACTTCTGAATCGCATGGACCGCGCCAGCATGTTTTCCGGTTTGGAAGCGCGTGTCCCTTTCGCAGACAAAAAACTGGTCGATTATGTTTTCAATATTCCCTGGGAAATGAAAGCAAAAGACGGACTTGTGAAAAATATGCTGCGCCAGGCGTCAAAAGGACTTTTGCCTGACGAAATTCTGTTCCGCCGCAAAAGCCCTTATCCTAAAACATACAACCCTTATTATGAGAATCTGCTCGCCGGCCGTCTTCACGACGTACTGGCTGATTCCGGAAGTCCTCTCCATTCTCTCGTAAATCTTCAGGCACTGCGGCAGTTTTTGGACCATCCGAAAGATTATGGCAGTCCCTGGTACGGACAACTGATGGCAGGGCCTCAAATGATTGCCTATCTGCTGCAAATTGATTATTTTCTGCGCAAATACCATGTCTCAATTTGTCTGTAACCGTCTGACTTCTGCATATGTTTTTCCCCCGGTGCCTCATCTGGAAACATTCAGGTTTACCGGGTGGATTTGCAGAGTTCTTTCTTTATTCTGAAAATGGTGACCTCAACACCGGCTGAATCTGCCTGCCATCCAGCGCCGCCTGAATTGTATCTTCAATCAAATCGGTATGTGCAATCATGGATTTTGGTTTTTTTCTATAATCATCCTGGCCAAACGGAACAAAATAGATATTTTTCGTATTCATCAGCATTCCGATGTTCTTCATACTTGCTCCCAATGCGTCATTTGTAGACATGGAAATTACCACCGGTCTTTCGTTCCGCATGTGTGCTTTCGCTGCCATTAATACGGGAGAATCCGTAACACCGGCACAAAGCTTCGCCATCGTATTGCCTGTACAGGGCGCAATTATCAATACGTCAAGCAGCCCTTTCGGGCCAATCGGTTCTGCCTCCTGAATGGTAAATATGCCCCTCTCCCCCGTTATTTCCTGTATCTGAATAATAAACTCCCTTGCATTTCCAAAACGGCAGTTCACGGTCTGGGCCATGTTAGAAAAAATCGGAATAATCCGGTTATCTTCCTCCACCATACGTCTGACTACCCCTTTGATTTTTTCATAAGTGCAAAAAGAACCCGTAATCGCAAATCCTACCGTTCGCTGTTTCTTTTTGCCCATTCCGTCAATCTCCTGATAAAGTTTTTCTAATTACTTCCATAAGTATGCCGGCCGATGATTTCGGTGCATATTTTCCCTGCAGTCCGGGACATAATCGGGCACAAATCTCCTTTTTTTTACAATAATCGAAATCCACACCACCGGGTGCCGACGCAATATCTATAATAATCGACTCCTTTCTGACATATTGCAGAAATCTTTCAGTCAGAACCTGCGCGGGAACCGTATTGAAAATATAATCATACTTTTTCATCTGTTGCGGTTCAGATGAAAAAGGAACTGCCTCACAGCCATAGCTTTTTGCCAGTTCCCTTTTTTTCTCTTTTCTCTCCATAACCGTAACCAATGCATTCCACCGTTCCAGTTTAGACGCCAGTGCAGAGCCGCAAACGCCGAATCCCGTTATAAGACAGCGGCTTCCCTGAATACTGACACATCCCTCTTTCATTGCCTCTGCCACGGCACCCTCAGCCGTAGCAACCGCATTTCGTTCAGCCACTCCTTCTGCCTTTCCGTAATCAACCGTAAGCACGCCTTTTTTCTCTGCTTCCGTTACAAGTTCCGATGGAATCTGCCAGCCATAAACCACCTGTCCTCTTTGAAAATTACACATGTTTTTTTGAAAATAATCCGCCGACTGCGGAACCGGCAGCAAAATAACATCCCATCTGCCGGTCTGCCAACCCGCGGATTCTTTTACTTTGTAACCGCATTCACGCAAAAAACCGGACAGATAATGCTGTCTGTCCTCC
>CAZGDT010000006.1:0-19719 GCA_964524245.1 uncultured Eubacterium sp.
GTTTGGAAATCCGGGCACTTTCGCAGCCGCATTTTCAATCGCCCGTGCTCCCATATAAATATGCCCCAGCATCTGCCCGTCATCCGTGTAATCATTCTGTGGAAAGTCGGATATTTCCTCAATCTTTCCCATATCGTGGAATATGGCAGCCGTAATCAGCAAATCTCGGTTCAGCATAGGATAATGCTCTGCAAAATACTGGCACATATTTGTGACACTTAACGTGTGTTCCAGTAATCCACCCATAAATCCGTGATGGATACTTTTTGCAGCAGAGTGCTTCTTGAAATCCTGAATAAACTGTTTATCCTCGACAAAATACATTTCCAGAACTTTTCGCAAATACGGATTCCTTACACTGGCAATATATTTCATAAGTTCTGAAAACATTTCATCTGTATTTTTTTCAGTTGAGGGTACATAATCAGTAGGATCATATTCTCCTTCACCACTAATCCGGACACGCGATATATTCATTTGCAGATTCCCCTGAAAGCTGGTTACCATCCCCTCACAATGTATGTAGTCCATGGCTTCAAAGCTCGCAATTCCGTTATTAAGTTCCCATATTTTTCCATCTGCCGTCCCCGTTTTGTCCTGAAGTGTCAAAGAATAATATGTCTTTCCTGCCTTTGTTTTAAGGATCTGTTTTTGTTTACACAGGTACGTGCCCGTAAATTTTTCTCCTTCACGATAATCTTTTAAATAATTCATGCCGCTTCTCCATCCTTATTAATATCGTTTTGTCACAGTAGTAAACGGTCCGTATATTTTCTTTCCGTCTACTTTCTTATATGTGCGCACCTTAAATCCATACTTCATCCCCCGGACAAGCATACCACGGGTATATTTTCTGGATTTCAGCGTTTTTGCTTTACTGTATTTCAACTTGATTCCTTTAACAAATACCTTCGTATAGACCTGATACCCACTGACATTTTTTGTCTTCTTCCATGTCACCACAAATTTCCTGTTTTTTTTCCGGATTTTTAATCCCTTCACTTTTCCCGGAACCAGTTTCACGGATGCGGTATTGAGACATGTCCCTGTTTCAATCGTTCCATCCTCACGGCTGCGCCACGGATTAACCTGATATTCATAAGATGTCCCCGGTTTCACTGTCGTATCTTCATATGTCTTATTTCCGGGAAGTCCATCCGTAACACGGGCAATTTCAGCATATTCTCCCTTTGCCGTCTTTCTCATAACCACATATCCCTGTGCCTCTCCTGTCTGCGTCCAGTTAAGCGTCACTTTTTTTAAGGAATTTGCCTTTTTGGCAGCAATCATACGTGATGTCCCGATTGGATTTTGATACGTCACAACCGGTTCCGCACCGGAGCCGGATACTGCATTTGCCTGTACATCATCAGCTGAAACTTCCGGTGAACTTCCAACACTTGCGAGAAGCCCCATCAATAAAACCAATATACCGGGAACTAATTTCCGTCGATTCATATTGTACTCCCTTCTTTTTCCTTTGTCTTTTACCATTTACCTTATTGTAATAGAAAAAGACAGAAGAGGCAAGGTGTTTTTCTTCACAATTCTTTGCAAATTCATCCCTTTTATTGTACAATAATCCTAGCAGCAGGAAGGGAGAAATAACGTGAACAAAAAAGTATTACAAACACTCGAATACAATAAAATTATAGATATGCTCGTCGGGGAAGCCGATTCTCCTCTGGGAAAAGAAACGGCAGGACACCTTCTTCCCTCTTCAAAAAAAGAAGAAATCATCGGATGGCAGACAGAGACTTCCCATGCACTTATGCGCCTCCTAAAGCAGGGGAAACTTTCCTTCTCCGGACTCCGGGACATCCGTCCAAGTCTGATTCCGCTGGAAAAGGGAGGCACCCTGGGGATGGGTGAACTTCTCAATCTGGCCCGCTGCCTTGAGATTGCCGCCGGAGCCATTGCCTACCATAATAAATTCGATGATTTAAAAGATGCGCTCTCCGGCCGCTTTGCGGCACTTTCTGATTTGCCTGAACTTCGCCGTGAAATAAACCGGTGTATTCTCAGTCCGGAAGAAATGGCAGATGACGCCAGTCCTGAGTTGAAAAGAATCCGCCGTACCATAAAAGGGGCCAACGAAAAAATTCGTGAACAGCTTACCGCAACGGTCAACAGCTCCAGTGATATGCTCCGGGACAATCTTGTCACCATGCGAAACGGGCGCTATTGTCTCCCTGTAAAACAGGAATACAAATCTACTTTCCCCGGTATGATTCACGATCAGAGTTCGACGGGTTCCACATTTTTTATTGAACCCATGGCAATTGTTAAGCTCAACAATGAACTGGCGGAACTGGCCATGAAAGAGCAGGAAGAAATTGAGAAAATACTGGCCTCTCTCAGCGCTCTTGCTGCTCCTTACACAGATGACATAAACAGAGACGTTATTCTTCTTGCAGAATTGGATTTCATTTTTGCCAAAGCCGGATTATCAAAAAAAATGCAGGGAAGTGAACCTCTTTTTGACCAAAACTATATTGACATCAAGAAAGGCCGTCACCCGCTGATTCCGAAAGATAAGGTAGTTCCAATCGATGTCACACTTGGAAAAACATACAATCTTTTGATAATCACCGGTCCCAATACCGGCGGAAAAACCGTATCGTTAAAAACAGTCGGATTGTTTACTCTGATGGGACAGGCCGGATTACATATCCCGGCTTTTGACCATTCACATCTTCGGGTATACGAAGAAGTATATGCCGATATCGGAGATGAACAGAGCATCGAGCAGAGTCTCAGTACATTTTCCTCTCACATGGTCAATACCGTTTATATTCTTAAACGCGCCAATCGAAAAACACTGGCTCTTTTTGATGAACTTGGTGCAGGAACGGATCCAACGGAAGGTGCCGCTCTTGCCACTGCCATTTTAGATAATCTGCATAATCGTCAGGTGACTGCCATGGCCACAACTCACTACAGCGAGCTGAAAGTTTATGCACTCTCAACCGATAATGTGGAAAATGCTTCCTGTGAATTTGACGTAGAATCCCTGCAGCCCACCTATCGCCTGCAAGTCGGCGTTCCCGGCAAGAGTAACGCGTTCGCCATCTCCGGCAAATTGGGACTTCCGGATGAAATTATCAGAGAAGCCGGAAAACGAATTGATTCGGACGCCCAAAGTTTTGAAGATGTGGTGACGGGATTGGAAGATGCCAGAACAGAAGCAGAAAAAGAACGCGAAAAGGCAAAACGCATCCGCGAAGAAGCTGAGCATTTCCGGGATAAAATGAAAGCGAAAAATGAGCGTATTGACGCGGCCAAAGACAAAATTATCCGTCGTGCCAATGAGGAAGCACGTGAAATTATACAAAAGGCCAAAGACACTGCTGACGAATCCATCCGCAAATATAACAAATGGATGAAAGGATCCGGCATGACAAAAGAAATGGAGAAAGAACGCGCCGCTCTCCGAAAAGCCCTAAATGAAACAGAAGGGGAGACCGTCATAGGCGGCACCGGCGGACATCCACGTAAAACACCGGACAGACTGGCAGTAGGCGATCTTGTCATGGTTCATTCCATGGGAGTTAAAGGAACCGTAAGCACCCTGCCTAACAGCAAGGGAAAATGTTATGTACAGATGGGAATACTCCGTTCCGAGGTAAATGTCAGTGATTTGGAACTTCTGGAAAAAGAAACAAAAGACGCCAAAAAAGAAGCTTCCATCACTCATGCAAAAAACATGAAAATGGCAAAAGCAATGACCATTTCCTCAGAGATTAATCTTATTGGAAAAACCGTAGATGAAGCACTTGGAATTTTGGACAAATATTTAGATGACGCCTACCTGGCAAAACTGCATCAGGTTACCGTCATACACGGTGTCGGAACCGGTGCTCTCCGCAACGCTGTCCAAAACCACTGTAAAAAGAGCAAATATGTAAAAAACTACAGGATGGGTGAATATGGAGAAGGCGGATACGGTGTCACCGTGATAGAATTTAAATAATTAATCCCGACGCAGAAGGAGCTTTCATATGGAAAAGAAAAAAATACTGATTGTTGATGATGACGCAAATATTGCTGAACTTATTTCTCTTTATCTGACAAAAGAATGTTTTCAATGCGAGATTGCCGGTGATGGTGAAACGGCACTTAAAAAGCATGTTTCATTTCATCCTGACCTGATTCTTTTGGATATTATGCTCCCCGGTATTGACGGCTATGACGTCTGCCGGGAAATTCGAAAACAATATACCACCCCGATTATCATGTTGTCGGCAAAAGGTGAAATATTTGATAAAGTTCTCGGTCTGGAACTCGGTGCTGATGATTATATAATCAAACCTTTTGATTCCAAGGAAATGGTCGCCAGAGTCAAGGCGGTTCTCCGCCGCTATGATGGTCAGCAAGCCGCTTCACGCGTACAGGCGTCTGCCACAGAAGGCAAAGAAGTCGTCCGCTACACCGACCTTGTTATCAGCCAGTCAAATTATTCTGTTACTTACATGGGAACACTGATTGACATGCCTCCAAAAGAATTGGAACTTCTTTATTTCCTTGCTTCCCATCCCAACCGGGTATTTACCAGGGAACAGCTTTTGGACCAAATCTGGGGTTACGAATATATAGGAGAAACCCGGACGGTCGATGTGCATATCAAACGAATCCGCGAAAAATTCCAGAATCACAAGGAATGGGCACTGACTACCGTCTGGGGTATCGGATACAAATTTGAAACCTTTACCGAAGCATAGGAGAAAATACCATGAACAAATACCTCAAAACCACATTGGGTCGAAAACTTTTGGCTGCTTATCTGATTATGTTTGCCATTACTTTTTACCTCATATCAACTTTGGGACACGAATACATCTCCAATCGTGTTTATTCTGAATCTTCTGATACACTCCACAGCGTAGGAATTACGCTGCTTGGCACTCACATCAATCAGCAGAGATATACTAAGACGACCATACTGTCCCTGCAGGATCAGCTGGAAATGGCTGCGGAAGCAGCGGAATGCCGGATTCTGATTATTTGCAGTGACGGTGATATTATTATCGATTCCGCCGGCAGAAAAAACGGATACAACATCTATCAGAAAGATTCTTCCTTTCTTCATGAAGAATATTCAAAAAACACAACACTGAACGGATTGCTTGACAGCGAATCCATTGCCATCTCTCTTCCCATGGAACAGAACGCTTATCTCAACGGCTACCTTATTATGGCACAGCCGGCTTCCTTTGTTAAAAATCGGGTTACCTATTACAGCAACATTCTGACAACTTTTTATTACCTGATTATGGCGTTTGCAGGCATCGTTTTTATCATGATTTATTTTTTTCATGTCCGCCCCCTGCACAAACTGCAAAATGCAGCGAAAGACTTCAGTATCAATCATGAAAATCCGCCCATAATCATTAAGACACATGATGAGTATGGAGAACTTGCCGGCACCCTGAATGTAATCGGTGAAGAGCTGAGTAAATTTGATGAATATCAACGCAAATTCATATCAAATATTTCCCATGATTTTCGCTCTCCCCTTACGAATATTCAAGGTTATGCGGAAGCAATGAAAGACGGCATCATCCCGGCAGATACACAGGTAAAATATCTGGACATTATCTTATTTGAAACGGAGAGGCTTACAAAACTGACCTCTAATCTTATCGACATGAACAATTATGATCGAAGCAATATTCTCCTGAATCCTACTACATTTGATATTCAGGAAAGCATTCGCAAAACATGTGACAGTCTGGAAGGAACGGCAGACCGCAAAGAAATCCATCTGGAAACATCTTTTTGTCAGACAGAATCACTTGATGTTTATGCTGATCAGGAAAAAATTCTCCAGGTCCTTCACAACCTGATCGAAAATGCCATCAAGTTCAGCAATCCTCATTCTACGGTATCCGTCAGTACTCGTACAAGAGGAGAAAAGGTATTTATCTCCGTAAAAGATTCCGGAATCGGAATCCCGCGGGAAGATTTGGGACTAATCTGGGATCGTTTTTATAAAACGGATTTGTCACGCGGAAAAGATAAGCTTGGTTCCGGACTCGGCCTGTCCATCTGCAAAGAAATAATAAACGCCCACCGGCAGACAATTGACGCAGTCAGCACGGTAGGCGTCGGATCTGAGTTCGTTTTCACATTATCCAAATCACAATAATCTATTCCGTTAAGGGTGTGACAACCGGTTCATCTACCGTCTTCACTTCATCAATGTCTACATGAAGTTCCGTAATAACGAGAGAATTATTCTTTATCCGGCAAACAAGAGAATGCGTATTATCACCCATTATGACAGTTCTGGTATTCGCACTGATTTTACCGGCATCATATGACGCCACTGCATCCACCCAGTCCGGCGTAAAAATCAATGAAGCGTCTAACGCCTGAAATTCTTTCGCATTGTTAACCGTAACATTCAGAGACTTAATGGTGAGAGGAAAACGAATATAGGAGGACAGCTTTTTCAGACTCCCATCTGCCACCGCATACTGAATATTCTCTACCGTCTGCTGATATTCTTCCACAAGAGCATCGTCAGACTCTTCTTCCTCTTCTTCCTCCGAATCCGAATCTCCATCATCCGTTTCCTCATTCGCCGCCTCTTCGCTGCCATCATCCAACGATATTCGAATCACACTAAAAAGACCGCTTAACATATTCTCCATGTCCTCCCCATTCCATTCCTTCAAAAGGAGAGTAAAGTGAATCTCCTGTTTTACATAATAAAACAAATATTCCTCTTTCTCATTGGTATATACACGTACGGAAATTCCATTCACCGTGATGGATTCTTTCTCTTCGTATCCTTTCAAAACACCGGACGGACATCCTTTCTGACCGGCATACCCTACAATTCTTTGTTTTTCCAGTTCAGGAAGCTCATCGTAAACAAAACGGAACGACTCAAAATCGTCTACTATTTTGTATGCTGTTTTTTTTGCCGGATCTTCTATTATCACACGAAAGCCGTACATTTCGTATATTTTTTTCAAAATATCTCCGCGCTCATCATCATCAGATTCCTTTTCATTTCCTTTCCATCCAACCGCATTACTGTTCATGGATTTTTTCCCTTTATCTTCCTTATCCCTGCTCACGGCGGGCGTTTTTGTCTCTTCTTTTGTTCCGGAGACAAGTTTTTTGGCTTTATCCGTACTGCAGGGTTTGCTCATTTTTACGGCAAACGTACAGGACTCCTGCTGCCAGGTCATGCTGTCACATTCTTCATCTCCATACAGCGTCACTTCCGAATCCCCTACTTTTTCCTTCGTCAGCTCCCTGTCTTTTTCAAACTGACCAATAACCGCCGACGCATTTTCTTCTTCCTTATATTCCAAAAGAATTTTGTCTGCACGTTTTTTGTTTTTATAAGTAATTTTTACGTGCTTTTGCTTCTTTGCCACTTCAACTTTTTTTACCTTATAAGATTTCGAAATGTTACTAAGCGTATACGTACGACAATCCGTCTTCTTCGAAATATCATCCGTGGAATCCAATTCTTCCCAAATTTCCTCTTCTTTTTCTGCCACTGTTATTTCAGAATCTTTAGGCTTATTTCCATCTCCAGGGAAAAGACGGTTGCCTGCAATCCACGCACCGACAAAAATTACCGCAGCTGCGGCTGCTATTGTTCCCCATTGACGAGCGGAGAAACGTAGTTTTTTCTTTGCATAATCTTCTGCGGAAACAATCCGTTCAGACGATTCTTCGTACGCATTTCTAACATTTGCCAGAATTCGTTTTCTGTCATCATCACTCAGCGAAATCTTTTCCATCGCATTTTTATATTCTTTCTGCATAACTATTCTCTCCTTTCCTCTCGTTATCACTTGCCATCTCATTCGCAAGTTTCTCCCGTCCCCGTTTCAAAAGAGTTTTTACGGTAGTCTCCTTTTTTTCCAAAACAGCTGCAATTTCCTTTATGGAATACTCCTCGTAGTAGTAAAGATGAATGACGCTCCGATACTTCTCCGGCAGTGACATGACAATTTCCAATATATCATTTCTCTCTGCAGACACCTCATTTTCTTCCGGCACATCATAACCTTCCGGAATCGCCACCTCCCGCTGTCTCCATGCCAATTTAAGTCTGTCTTTGCATAGATTAGCTGCCACACGCAGCAGCCATGCTTTCACATGCTCGTCCCCATTAAACTGCTTTTCCGACTGCATAAAGCGAATCAGCACATCCTGAACAACATCTTCTGCATCCTCACGGCTTTTCATATACGAATAAGCCAGACGCAGAATATCATTGCCAAATTTCTCCAGCGCTTTTTCCACCGCGTCCGATGGATTTGCTGTCACATCAATCATGATTGCCTTCCCCTTTCTTCTTAATATACGAATGAGAAACAAAAAAAGTTGCAAAAAAAGAACTTTTCCCCTCGGAAAAGTTCTTTTTTCCGTCCTGTCCGAACTATATTGTCCCATCATTCCAACGTAAATGATGTAAATGTCCAACTGTATTTAAATCCCGAAAATCATGCTGGCGAAGTGCTTCATACAATACAATTGCCACGGAATTTCCAAGATTGAGCGAACGAATATCCCCGAACATGGGAATTCGTATCGTCTCTTCCTCATGAGCAACCAGAATTTCCTCCGGAATACCGGCACTTTCTTTTCCAAACATAATATAACAGTCACTTTCGTAAGAAACTTCACTATAATTATGTTTCGCTTTGGTAGTCGCCATGTAAATCTTTGCGCCCGGATTCCGATTTAAGAAATCATCATAACCGTCATATACCGTATAGTCTAACTTATCCCAGTAATCCAATCCTGCCCGTCTTACCTGCTTTTCATTAATCTGAAAGCCCATTGGCTCAATTAAGTGAAGCCTGGCTCCCGCCGCCACACAGGTTCTTCCGATATTCCCCGTGTTCGCCGGTATCTCCGGCTCTAATAAAACAATATTTAACATATCAGCTGTCCTGTCGCAAGGCGAGAAACATGTCAATGCTTCCGCTTCCATCCGAAAACAGCAACGGTACACAAAGCGTCTTCGCATAATTTGCCTTAAAACTTACTTCTCCGTGTGACAACGTCGGCGGTGTAATATCGATTCCAATTCCGTTGGATGAAAAAACCGTCGCCGCATTTCCCATAATCATATTACCCAATTCGCTAATGGCACTGGAAGCAAAATCATCAATCGTCTTAACTTCCGTCATACACATCTTGGAAGCAATAGCACAGGTATTTTCTTCTGTCATACCAATCAAAACCTGACCACGCATCTCTCCCGTCACACCAATAATAATCACCCAGTCATCATGTTGAAATGATGCATCCTTCAATACCGGTTTCTGTATTTGAACATCAACAAAGCACATATCACTAAGTACTTTTTTGGCTGCCATGAGAAATGGATTGATATGTTCTGCATTTAATGTAGCCATCTCATTCTCCTCTCTGAACAATCCTTGCGTCTCTATAATAGCATAATTACAAAATAGTGTCTATAAATTTCTCTATTTTGATAAGTGCCTTTTTCAAATCTTCGACAGAATAGGCATAAGAAATTCTTACAAATCCTTCCCCACATTCGCCGAACGCAGAGCCGGGAACAACGGCTACCCGCTGTTCCATCAAAAGCCTTTTCGCAAACTCTTCTGACGTCATGCCAAACCGGCTGATATTGGGAAATACATAAAAAGCCCCAAGCGGTTCGAAGCAGG
Source organism: uncultured Eubacterium sp. (assembly GCA_964524245.1). Taxonomy (GTDB): domain Bacteria; phylum Bacillota; class Clostridia; order Lachnospirales; family Lachnospiraceae; genus Eubacterium_F. Next base: position 9,675 of record CAZGDT010000006.1, read on the forward strand.
GGAGTCCCATCTCCCGCAGCTCTTTTACCAAAAACCGGCGTCTTTCATCATAACTTTCCCGCATCCGGGCAACATCTCCATCGCCATTACGCAATGCTTCTATCGCTGCATACTGACTGGTCGTAGGTGCGCTCATAATAAGATATTGATGTACTTTTACCATCTGACGGATAATTTCCTTTGGACCGGCAGCATATCCCAGACGCCAGCCGGTCATTGCATAGGACTTGGAAAACCCATTAATAACAACGGTACGTTCACACATGCCGGGAAGTGACGCAATCGAAACGTGATTCGCCTGATAACTCAATTCGGAATAAATTTCATCTGACAACACAAATAAATCTTTCTCCCGGATAACCTCTGCAATTTCCATAAGTTCTTCCCGCGTCATAACTGCTCCTGTCGGATTATTAGGAAACGGAAGTACAACCATCTTCGTCTTTTCCGTAATTGCAGACAACAGTTTTTCTTTTGTAAGCTTGAAGTGCTCTTTCTCCTCCAGAGAAAGACGGACCGGCACTCCGCCCGCCATCTGAACACATGGTACATACGATACAAAACATGGCTCCGGTATTATTACTTCATCCCCCGGATCAAGCATTGTTCGAAAGCCGATATCAATCGCTTCACTTCCGCCAACGGTAACAATTATTTCATCGGAATCATAATTTAGAGAAAAACGACGTTTTAAGTATGCCGCAATCTCCTCGCGAAGAGGCAGAAGTCCTGCATTAGACGTATAGAAAGTGCGCCCTTTTTCCAGAGAATATATCCCTTCCTCACGGATATGCCATGGTGTGTCAAAATCAGGTTCTCCCACCCCCAGCGAAATTACATTTTTCATTGTTCCGGCAACATCAAAAAAACGACGGATGCCGGATGGTTCCATCTCGGATACCATCTTAGATAACGGATTTCTCATGGTGTAATCAACTGCCTTTCGTCACTTCTTTCTTCCCGAACCAGAGAAAGACCGTGTTCTTTATATTTCTTCAGCACAAAATGTGTCGCCGTACTCATCACGGAATCCATGGGAGCCAGCTTCGTCGCCACAAACCATGCCACTTCTTTCATTGTCTTTCCTGTAATCAGAACCGTCAGATCAAAGCCGCCACTCATCAGATACAGACTTTCCACTTCTTCAAACTGATAAATACGTTCCGCTACCTTGTCAAAACCTCTTCCACGCTCCGGTGCCACCGTGACCTCAATCAGTGCCGTCACATGCTCACATCCGGTCTTATCCCAGTTAATCAACGTCGGATATCCGCATATAATCCCTTCTTCTTCCATACGATGTAATTCCCGGTCAATCTCCTCCGGTTTTGCATCCAGCATGACCGCCAGATCTTCCGTCGACAATCTTCCGTTTTGAGCTATGTTTCTCAATAATTTCTCCTGCATTGTTACCTCCCGTTATCACTCCTGTATCAAATCTCTCTGTTCATTGCCCGAAAAAGTTCATCCGCAGCGGGCGGTTCTAAGAAACGGCGTTCTTCCCCATTTCTGATTACCCGGTCATTTCCTTTCGTTGTCCGTCCTATTACGGCACCATGAATACCGGACCGTTCAAGTTCTTCCACCAGACGGGCCCCATGGTCAGTAGCTATCAGCATGGAACCACTTGAAATCAGCATGTACGGATTAACATCAAAAACTTCACACACTTCTATTGTTTCCTGACGAACGGGTATTTTTTTTACATCCGCTTCCAACCCAACACCGGAGGCTGCTGCCATCTCCCACAACGCACCAAAAATACCTCCCTCCGTGACATCATGCATGGCTGACACTCCGACTTCCATCGCCACCCTGCTGTCCGGCACTACACTTAACAGGTCGCCAAAGCGGCTCGCTGTCTCCACAATTTCAACCGGAAGCTTCTCCAAAAGTTCTTCCTTTTTCTCCGCAGCGAGAATCGCCGTCCCCTCCAAACCGATCCACTTCGTCATTACCAAATCCTGATCCGGTTTCGCTCCGCCGGTCGTAATCAGTTTCCCCGGTGCAATGCGTCCGACCCCCGTCACTGAAACCAGTGTCTGATTTACTGCCGCAGAAACTTCCGTATGACCTCCCAGAATTTCCACTTTGTACTTCGCCGCCAGTTCCGTCATTTCTTCCATAATTTTCTTTAGTTCTTCCTCCGAATTGTCCGGTGGAAAAATGATTGTCAGCATCATCCCGACAAGCTCTGCTCCGGATGATGCGATATCGTTAGCTGTAACATGAAAAGCAAGCTTTCCGATATCTTTTGCCGTCCCTGTAATCGGATCGGTTGAAAGAACATAGGCATCCTCTGTCGGTGCCAGAACCGTGCAATCCTCTCCCACGCCTGCGTGAACAAGCACTTCCGGACGTTTTATCTTTATTTTTTTGAATACTGACCGTTTTAGAATATTCTCCGGTACTTTTCCTATCTCCATCTCCGATCTCCATTCTACGGCTGCTCTTCTGATTCCGTTGTTGCAGGCACCAACGTCGCCTGTTGCTGCTGTTTAGGCTTCGTCGTTACTTTTGGTGTTGCTTTTGGTGTTGTTGTCGGCTTCGCTGTCGCTTTTGGTTTCTCTTTTTCTTTTGCCGCCCCTTTCGTTATATAACGCGGTGCAGCTTTGTATGTGCTGGAATTAATCTGTGTCTTTTCTGTCACGCCATTCTCTTTTACAATTTTCCAGAGCACTGCCTGATATCCGACATGCGCTTCCTGTGTTACTTTTGAATAAGAAACCGGTTTCGTTTTGTCATATGTGATTTTATCCGCTCCCGGCTGTATGGTTTTGATTGTCTCGGATTCAAAGGATACCATTCTGTCTTCGCTTCGTGTTTCTTCACCATATAAATTAAAATAAATCGTACCGGCATATGTGCCGCCTTCAATATAAATAGGCACTTCCGTATCATTTCGGAATTTGAAGTCTTTGTAATCCCCTGCAATCGCCGCATCCATTGACGGCTTCACATAACTGACAACCATGGAATGAGGACTCCGTTCCACAATCTCCAACTCTGCTTTCAATACGGCATTATATAATGTCGTTGACACCTGGCAGACACCTCCGCCAATGGAATCCACAACTTCGCCGTTGCTGTAAGATGGTGCGGCGTAATATCCATTCTCCTCTGTCAGGGGTGAAATGGTGTCATGAACAGAAAAGGTTTCCCCGGGATAAATTACGTGATCATTGATCAGCCTCGCGGCATTTGCCAGATTTCGTGACCGGCTTACATTTCCCGCATTAAAGTTGGTCTGGAATGTTCCGACTTTGTCTTTGCACCGTGATGCCAAATCTTTCGTCACGGCAGGTTCCTGCACTTTTACATCCGCCTTGACATGAATCACTTCTTCTTTTTCCTGCTCTGCTACAGCCTTCCGGATTCGTTCAGCCGTACTCTCCGTCTGCACGGAAAATCCCTCTTTGGCCTCCGTATAAGTAAGCGTTCCATTCTGCATGACTACTTTTGCATTTTTTGCTTTGGTACATTTTTTCTTACATTGTTTTTTTATAAACTCCCGTATGTTTTTCTCCGGACAGTCATATTGGAGATTGTATACAACCGGCGTCACGGCCACGTCACGTATTTGCGCATAATTAGTAAACAGATTACCGCTTTTTCCTATTTGCAGTGCCTGCGCAATGTAATCATTAGCTTCACAACGGTATCCGAGTTTTTTCAGTGTCGTTGTCACGATTTTTCCATTAACATCCACTTCCATGGTTCGGTTTAACACTTTTTCATTATATTGTTCCACTGCTTCTGTTGCCTGTTCTTCCGTCATACCGCCAAGATTGATGCTCTCTGCAAAAACTCCTTCGCATATAATGTTATCTGCCGGTTTCACCATTTGGTAAGCTGCATATACATAAGCAGAAATCAATAACAGCATTAGAAAAATAACTAAAAATGCCGGTCCTTTTCTTGTCTTATTCAATCTGTCTCTCCTCACCTCTCGTCTTTTCAAAGCTTGCGGTTTTTCCAAAATTGTATTACACTGTTCTTATTACATGCCGGCAAACAGCCCGATCAACATGGCAAAAATGATAACACCGCAGATGATTCCGGCAACCAAACGTTGTTTTTTACGGTTAAACATACAATACCTCCCTTCTGAAAGGAACTTTACTATGAATAATATACCTATATTCCTAATCTGTTTTCTCATATTTATTTTTTGGCTGTCTCATGCGCAGCGCAAAGCACAGAATCAGGACAATAAAGCATCGGAAGATTTCTGGGCCAGAGAAACGAAAGCCAACAGCACCAGAAAAAAAGACATCTCACAGCTTCCTCTCCTGCATGTGAAGGAATCCGAAATCCCGGCTCCCCATACGGAAAATGAATCCGTTCTTCATTATATCGGCCACATCCGGGAATTAATAAAGGACCCGATGATAGATTTGTCTGAATATTCCAATACAGACTTAAAGTTAGCATATGGCGTCGGAAATTTCAAGCTATTATCAGAATATGATGAAAATTTCGCCAATTTCCTTTCCTGTCTTTCCGAACTCGCTCATGCCTGTATGGTGGCGGGGCTTCCGAATGATGCAGAATACACTTATCGTCTGGCGTTACACTATGGCTCGCAAAAGACGGATGACTATATCGGTCTTGCCCGTGTTTACCTTTCAATGGGACAGCCGGAACGTATCCGCGAGCTAATCCGCGAAGTAGAATCCGGCGCACATCCGCACAAAGCATCTGTTGTTGAAGAATTACAGCACTTCCTTACACAAGACCGGTAATTTCACGTTCGGACAATCTGCATTCTCCTGCCCCGTAATCCAGAGGATTACGCCGGCGATAATCAAAAAGAATATAATAAGGCTCTCTCCGGCACACCTGCCCGCTCTGAAGCAGTGCTTCCACATCTACGGTATATTCTCCTACATAAATCATATTCATGAGCTGTCTGGTAACATAGGATTCATAGCCTTTCAGATAATGCGGCATTTCACATTCTCTGTCAAAGAACTGACGAATCTTTTGTTTCTGTTCTTCTGTTCTCGGATATACAAAGTCCGGAGGATTTTTAACATAATCCCGGCGAAACAAATCATATGTCAGTATTTCCCGCCAGCTTTCCCATTCTTCTTCCGTAATTTTTCTTTTCCCAAATTCCCACAAAATTTCGTAGCGCTCCATCCGGCTGAATTTCCGTCCTTTTAGTTCATGTTCCTGATAATAACCGGCAAGTTCCCGGTATAACGAAAAGGGAGTCTCAAACCATCCGCCCAGATATGCCACGGATGCCGAAAATTGAAAACTGTTGTAATAAACCTCAACCATTTCTTCTATCTGTTTTAACAACAGCACTTCATCATAAGAAATCCATTTTGTGGAGAAAACCTCATATGGAGGCATACTGCTCGCTAAAACGTCATACTGCTGCTGAACCTCGCTCATATAAGAGCCATCCAGCACTTTAAGGAATCCCAGCTGCAGCTGATCCGGCTTCATGGCATAAACATCATTAAAGGAATGCTGAAAACTTTCAAAATTCTCATAAGGAAGTCCTGCAATCAAATCCAAATGCTGGTGAATATTTCGCCCTGATTGAATTCGGAATATGTTTTCCCGAAGTTTTTCCAGATCCATGGTTCTTCGGATTGCACGAATCGTAGCCGGATTCGTCGATTGAACACCGATTTCAAATTGTATCAGTCCGGGCCGGAAGGAAGAAAAAAGCAGAAAGTCCTCCTCTTGCAGCAAATCACCGCCAATTTCAAAATGAAAATTGGTGATGCCATTATCATGCTCGCCTATATACTTCCAAATACGGTAGGCATATTCATGACTGCAATTAAAAGTCCGATCCACAAATTTTATCTGCCGCACTTTATTCCTGAGAAAAAAATCGATTTCTTTTTCTGTTTTTTCCGGTCTTTTTATCCGTACGGTTTTTTCGACAGAAGACAGGCAGTAACTGCAGGAAAATGGACATCCCCTCATACTCTCATAATAAATTATCCGATTTTCCAATCCGTCCATATCATCATAGGGAAATACCAGCTCATTTATATCCATGCCGGTTCTTAGCGCGGTTTTGTATATGTGTTCTCCCTTCCGATATACAATACCTTCTATTTTCGAAAAATCTTTTGTTTCCATAAACTCACGGAATGTTTTTTCGCCTTCTCCCACCATTACAAGATCAACATCCGGATTTTCACGCAATACTTTCTCCGGATGATAACTTACCTCCGGTCCTCCTAAAAAGAGAAAAACATGTGGCAGAATCTTTTTTAAATCGCAAACAAGTGCCCTTATATATTCAATATTCCAGAGATAACAGGAAAATCCGATGGCATCCGGTTTTTTTTCATATATCCCCTGCAGAATTTCTTCCCGCCGGTGGTTAATCGTATATTCTGCAATTTCTACATCTTTTCTGTATTTCCCCGCATTCGCTTTCAACGAGCGTATGGAAAGTGTGGTATGAATATATTTCGCATTAATGCCTACCAATAGAACCATCCGATACCTCCTTTTGAACACAACAAAAGCGGGTGATGGGAATCGAACCCACGTATCCAGCTTGGAAGGCTGGTGTTCTACCATTGAACTACACCCGCATTTGAAAACTATTAATTTTTCAACGTCATCAATTATAACAAATACAAACGGCAAAGTCAACTCCCAAGATATCATTGATTTATAATTTCTTTTGTTACTTCTTTCCTGCCAGCTCAATTCGTATCAATGATTTTCTTAAAGCAAGATCTGCCCTTGCCACATTGACATTTGTATCAGAACTTTTTAATCGTCGCTCTGCTCTCATCTTGGCTTCCCGTGCCCGGTTTACATCTATTTCATCCGGCCACTCACAGGACTGCGCCAGTATCGTGACTTTTTCCTGTGTTATTTCCATAAACCCTTCCAGAACGGCAGCTTCTTTCTTTTTACCGCCTGCTTCCGTAATCGTCATGATACCCGGCGCAACTATCGTCGTCAATGGAATATGCTCTGCATAAATACCAATATCGCCTTCCGTCGTTGTCAGTTCCACCATCTCTGCTTCTCCTGCATAAAAAATGCGCTCCGGCGATATAACTTCCAACCGAAATTTCTTCAAATCAGCCATTCTGCATCCACATCCTTTCCTTCATCGGACAAATTCTACTGCCTGTTCTCTTTATATCGTGCTTCGACATCCTCAATGCTGCCGGCATTTAAGAAACACCCTTCCGGTATTTCATCGTGACGTCCTTCCAAAATCTCCCGAAATCCCTGAATCGTATCTGACAACGGTACATATTTACCCGGCAAACCGGTAAATTGCTCTGCTACATTAAAAGGCTGAGACAGGAAACGCTGTACCTTGCGGGCACGATTAACAAGAAGCTTCTCATCTTCAGAAAGCTCATCCATACCGAGTATGGCAATGATATCCTGCAGCTCTCTGTAACGCTGTAGTATTTCCTGGACACCTCGTGCCACTTTGTAATGATCTTCTCCTATCACACGCGGATCCAGCATGCGTGACGTGGAAGCCAGCGGATCAACTGCCGGATAAATACCAAGTTCGGCGATGGAACGTTCCAGCACGGTAGTCGCATCCAAATGAGCAAAAGTGGTCGCCGGAGCCGGATCAGTCAAATCATCTGCCGGCACATAAACAGCCTGTACGGATGTTATGGAACCGCTTTTTGTGGAAGTGATTCTTTCCTGCAAGGCGCCCATCTCCGTCTGCAGCGTCGGCTGATACCCGACAGCACTCGGCATACGCCCCAACAATGCAGAAACTTCGGAGCCGGCTTGTGTAAAGCGGAAAATGTTATCAATAAATAAGAGAACATCTTTTCCGCCCTTATCACGGAAATATTCAGCCATGGTCAGTCCGGCCAGTCCTACTCTCATTCTTGCTCCGGGCGGCTCATTCATTTGGCCAAATACCATGGTAGTCTTGTCTATAACACCCGATTCAATCATTTCATAATATAAATCATTTCCTTCTCTTGTACGTTCACCGACACCGGTAAATACGGAATAACCGCCATGTTCCGTGGCAATATTGGTAATCAGCTCCTGAATCAAAACGGTTTTTCCTACACCAGCACCACCAAATAATCCGATTTTTCCGCCTTTTTGATAAGGACATAAAAGATCGATAACCTTGATACCGGTTTCCAGAATTTCGGATTCCGTGGACTGCTCTTCAAATGAAGGAGCCTGCCTGTGAATCGGATCATACTCTTTTACTTTCGGGGGTTCTTTCTCGTCAATCGGCTCTCCAAGAACATTAAACATACGCCCAAGGGTCTCTTCACCAACCGGCACACATATTGGTGATCCGGTTGCTTCTGCTTCCATTCCGCGCACCAGTCCATCTGTCGGCCCCATGGCAATACAACGCACCGTGTCATCTCCCAGATGCTGCGCAGCTTCTACCACCAGACAGTCATCACCTTCTTTCGGAATGCGTATTGCCTCATTAATTGCCGGAAGATTCCCGTCTCGGAAGCGAATATCCAAAACAGCTCCTATAACCTGAGTAATTATACCCGGACTTTTGTTGCATTTTCCTTCCATTTTCTACCTCCTAACTAATAGCTGACGCTCCAGCCACAATTTCCGTTAATTCCTGGGTAATCGCCGCCTGTCTTGCACGATTATACTGCTGCCCCAGAGTATCAATCATTTCCTCTGCATTGCCTGTTGCCGAATCCATCGCCTGCATGCGGGCACCGTTTTCACTCGCCACTGCTTCTACAAGTGCACCAAAAATCAGACTGTTCATATACAGGGGAATAATATAACCAAGCGCTTCCTCTTCTTTCGGTTCATAATTCATTCGCGTCGCCGGTTCCCTGCTTTTCTCCGGCTCTTCTGCATTGCTCTCCTCTCCAAATGGCAGAATCCGTATAAGAGTCGGAACCTGTGTCACCGCATTCTTAAAAACCGTATAAGCCAGATATACTTCCTCAAGCTCACCGCTTTCCCATGCACTCATAACCGTCTTACCGATATTCACGGCATCACCAAATAAAGGATTGTTCATAATCTCCGAGAAATCTCCCTCGCAACTATATCCCTGTCTTTCCAGACTTTCCATTCCTTTTTTCCCCACCGGATAAATAATTGTATTTTCGCGTGCGAACTCTCCCTGTGTAATCAGTTTTACGACATTTGAGTTGTATCCTCCCGCGAGTCCCCGGTTTGATGAAATTACGATAACACCTTTTTTCCCTGTCTTTTTTTCCGGACGGACAGGCGGTGTTGAATGCGCCAGCATGCGTGATACGGTCTCATACATTTTGTCAAAATACGGCTTTGTCTCTTCCGCACGCCCTTTAGCTTTCTGCAGTTTGACCGTCGAAACAAGTTTCATGGCTTTGGTAATTTGAGAAGTGCTCTGTATGCTTTCTTTTCTCCTTTTAATATCTCTCATTGAAGCCATCTCATCACACCTCTCTCTTAGTCCTCACGGACAAATTCCTTTTTAAATGCTTCAATTGCCTGAATCAGCTTCTTCTCTGTTTCCTCACGTATTTCCCCGTCATCACGAATGGCAGCCGGTACTTCCGGATACTTCTCGTCCATAAAGGAAAATAAACCTTTTTCGAATGCAAGAATATCTTCAACAGGAATGTCGAGAAGAAATTGCCTTGTGGCAGCATAAATGATAATGACCTGATACCAAACCGGTAACGGCGCATACTGATCCTGCTTCAAAATTTCACGAATCCGTTCTCCCTGGTCTAACTGACGTTTTGTTTCAGCATCCAAATCAGAACCAAATTGGGAAAAAGCAGCAAGCTCACGGTACTGTGCTAATTCAATACGAATTGGTCCGGCAATTTTCTTCATTGCCTTTATTTGCGCTGAACCTCCCACACGGGAAACAGAAAGCCCCGGATTTACCGCCGGACGGAATCCGGAATTAAACATCTCCGTCTCCAGATAAATCTGACCGTCTGTAATGGATATGACATTCGTCGGGATATATGCCGAAACATCTCCCGCCTGCGTCTCAATAATCGGAAGTGCCGTTAAGGAGCCGCCTCCCAGTTTGTCAGCCAATCTGGCCGCCCTCTCCAAAAGA